>JANNDA010001053.1:0-10752 GCA_031387195.1 Planctomyces sp.
TGTGAAGCGTCCGCCCTCGCTGACGCTTCGGGTTACTTCGGACAATCATCAAGCAAATACTTCCCGCACGACATTCCCGCCGTTGACGGTCACCAATTCACGGCGGTTGTGATGTTCGTAAAACAGCTCATGCTGGTCGAGTCCGAGTGCGTGCAAGATCGTCGCGTGCAGATCGTTCGGATGGACCGGGCGTTCAATCGCCGCGTACCCAATCTCATCTGTCTTGCCGATGATCTGACCTCCCTTGACGCCGCCGCCCGCGAGCCACGTCGTGTAACCCGACGGCGAATGATCCCGACCCGGCTTCGACGCACCACGTTGCGACGCTGGAGTCCGCCCAAATTCCCCGCCGCAGATCACGAGCGTCTCATCCAACAACCCACGACGTTTGAGGTCGATCAACAGAGCAGCCAGCGGCTTGTCGATCGCGCGGCACTTCTTGCCGTGATTGTCCTCAATGTCCGCGTGAGCGTCCCAGCCACCGGAACGAATTTGAATGAACCGCACACCCCGCTCGACCAATCGCCGAGTCAGCAAAAAGATCCGGCCGTACTCGGCGGTCTCTTTCTGATCGAGGCCGTACAACGAATGGGTCTCAGCGGCTTCTTGTTTGAGGTCGAACGCTGCGGGAGCCGTCATCTGCATCCGGAAGCTCAGCTCGTACGTGCGGAGGCGAGCCTCCAGTTCCGAGTCGTTCGGATGCCGCTCCAAATGTTTTCGGTTCAGGGTGTCGAGCAGCCGCAACTGTGCGACACGATCGGACTCGGTGAACCCGGCGGGCAGCGCGAGGTTGGGAATTCCCTTTTCGGAATCGACCGGGACTCCCTGAAACCGAGCCGGCAAGAAGCCGGTCCCGATCGCTGGCGGTCGAATCGTCTCGCCCGTCTTGAACACGACGAAGCCAGGTAGGTCCGAGTTATCGCTCCCCAGCCCGTAGGTCAGCCACGCGCCGAGGCTCGGCCGATCGCCGACCTGCGTGCCAGTCGTGGCGATGAACTCCGCCGGAGCATGAATCGGCGAGTCATGCTGGCAACTCCGAATCACGCACAGGTCATCGACGCACCGCCCCAACTCCGGGTGCAAGTCGGACACCGGAATCCCACTCTCGCCGTACTGCCGAAACTTCCACGGACTGGCCAGCAAATTATTGAGCGGCGACCGCGCGATCTTCGGAATGATTTTACCGATCGACTCCGGCACGTCCTTCCCGTGCAACTCCTGCAAGAGCGGCTTCGGATCAAACGTATCGACCTGACTCGGTCCGCCACCTTGAAAGACGAAGATCACCGAGCGAGCTGTCGCGTGAGAATGCGGTCGCTGCGACGAAGCCGATTCTGACCTGTCAGCCGCAAACAGGCCGTCTCGACGAAGCAACTCTGCGAGCGCGATCGCACCAAAGCCAAGCGGCGAGCGTTTCAGAATCTCACGTCGAGAGATCACGCGTTGGTCTCCTCACTCCAATGTCGATAATTCATTCAGGCTCATCATCAAATGGCACAACAACTGGAGCGGCGTTGGGGAGTTTGGCACCGCTGAGCCGCCGGACCGTTTTGCGGTTTCTTCGTCGAGGAATTTGAGTATCGCAAGGCGTTCGGTTTCGCTAGCGGGGCGGCTGAGGACTTCGCGGAACAGCAGGTCGATCTGCCGCTCGCGGTCGGGGCCGACGAGCGATTCAATCCGCTGAGTCAACACAACCGCACACCGCAGCGCGAATTCGTTGTTGAGCAAAAACAAGGCGGTCAACGGCGTCGTCGAGACGTGCCGCACCGGGCAGCTTTCAGAGGCTTCGTTCGGGCCGTCGAACAAGCCTTGCATCGACGGCGGATTGCCTCGCTTTTGGAACAGGTACAGATTGCGGCGGTTCGACTTCTCACGAACTTCGAGCGACTCGACCAGCCCCCCAACGCTCGGCCCGCCGATGCGACGTTCGAGCAATCCGGCGACGGCGAGTTGCACGTCGCGCAGGACTTCTGCCTCGACACGGCGGCGGGGAAACGTGGCCGACGCTGCTAGCGTCGGTGACGGAGGCAAGCTGCCTCCGCCACGAGATGACGCCATCCGATAAGTTCGCGACGTCACGATTAGCCGCTGAACGTGCTTCGTGCTCCAACCGGAGTCGATCAGTTCGCTGGCGAGCCAATCGAGCAACTCCAGATGCGACGGCTTCGCACCGCGCACACCGAAGTCGTCGGAGGTCGCCACGAGTCCCGTTCCGAAATGCCACTGCCAGAGTCGATTGACCCACACGCGAGCGGTCAGCGGATGACGCGGATCGGTCAGCCAATTGGCGAGTTCGAGACGGTTCTTAGTCTCGTCTTTAGGCGGAGTTTTCATGCTGATCTCACGCTCGGTTCCGCCTGAAGGTGGGACGACGAGCACTGTCGGGACACCTGCCGTAACGACAGGACCGATGCCATGAACGTCTCCGCGGATTTTGACCGAGCCACGTTCGCGAGATAGAGCCTCACGAACGAACGGCAGCGGGTAGAACCCGATGCTCAGCAGCACGTCCAGCCGATGTGGGCTCGTCGCCGGTGAATAGAACGCGAAGGTCTGCGGCACTCGCGGCGACGTCTTTTCAATCTCGGCGATCTTGCGTTTGAGCTCGTCGTACAGCTTCCGATCCGACTCCGGGATGTAACGATCGAGCACATTCACCGACGCTTGAAACTTAAGGTCCGTCAATCGTGCGAGCCGTTCTTGTTCGATCTCACGTTGCTCCGCCGAAGTGTCGTAAGCCGACCGTTCATCCGGCGTCAGCGAGCGTCGCACTTCATCATGAAACCGCCGCCGAGCCGACTCCAACAACGACTCCCGCAAAGCAAAAGCCGGTTCGTATTCCGGAGGCCGACGCGACTCGAAGTCGCGTCGCAGCGCCGGGTCGCGCAGCGCAACATCAATCGGCTGGCCAGTGACAAAGAACGCTTGCAGGCGGTAGTAGTCGCGAGTCGTGATCGGATCGGACTTGTGGTTGTGACACTGAGCACACTGCATGGTCAGGCCGAGAAACGCGTTCGCAGTCGCGTTGGTGATGTCCACGAGCACGTCGTTGCGTTGCCGCCACTTGTCCTCTTCGTTGCTGCTAATTCGAGCTGCCGCGAGAAAGCCGGTCGCGATCAGGTTCTCGTCGGAATACGGCTGCAGCTCGTCACCGGCGATCTGTTGCCGAAGGAATTCGTCGAACGGCTTGTCGCTGTTGAAAGCATTGATGACGTAGTCGCGATACCGCCAGGCGAACGGCCGCGAGTGATTGCTCTCGTAGCCTTCCGATTCGGCCCATCTCGCAATATCGAGCCAATGCCGCGACCAGCGCTCGCCATAAGCTGGCGAGGTCAGCAACCGATCGACGAGTCGCTCAAATGCGTCAGGACGATCATTGGCGACAAACTCTTCGACGTCATCGCGGCTCGCCGACAGCCCGATCAGATCCAGCGACAGCCGCCGAATGAGCGTACGACGATCAGATTCGTCGGCGCGGTGCAGACCAAGCTCGCGATGCTTCGCCGAGATGAAGACGTCGATCGCGTTCGTAGCCACAGGCGGCTCGCCTGTGTTGATTGAAGCACCGACAGGCGAGCCGCCTGTCGCTACGTCTGGACGACGAATCGGTTGAAACGCCCAATGATCTGACTTCACGATCGGCCGCGGCAACAACTCTTCGTCCCAAGCCAAACCCTCGTCGATCCACTTTCGTAGAGTCGCGATCTCTTTGGGCTTGAGTCGTTGCCCCTCGGCAGGCATGACGATTTTGGCATCTCGGCCCTCGACAACTTCGATGACCCGGCTGCGATGGCTCTTGCCGACAACAACCCAAGGTCGCCCGGTCGTCTCTCCGAGCCACTCGTCGCGAACATCCAAACGAATCCCCGACGAAGCGTCACCACCGAGATGACATTCCCAACAACGCTGCGACAAGATCGGGGACACATCGCGCCGGAAATCGATCTTCAAAGGGGTCACTTGCGTCGGTTCGTCGGCAAACATCGCGACAGTGGCAACCACGAACAAAAGACCGGAGATCGCTATTTCAGCGCGTCGGTTACGGAGTGTGATGAGCCGTCTTGGCATCTCTGAAATCCCCAACCCGAAGCGATTATCACAGCGGCACTTTGAACGGCTCACCAGGAACCTCGCGAACGTATTGCGGCATTGCATAGCCCGGCAGGCGTTTGCGGAGTTCGGCGACCAGGGCCAGGCCGGTCTCTTCGGGAACCTCAAAGTGAGCTGTTCCGGCGACACGGTCAAGCTGATGCAGGTAGTACGGCTTGATGCCCAGATCGATCAGCCGCTCGCTGAGTTCTTGCAGGACTTCGACCGAATCGTTGACTCCACGCAGCAGGACCGCTTGGTTGAGAACCATGAGACCGGCTTGCGTGAGTTGCCTGAGAGACAACGCGCAATCGGCGACGAGTTCGTTGGGATGATTGGCGTGGACGACGACAACTGACGTCAGTCGAGTGGACGTGAGCAAGTCGATCAAATTCAAGGTGACTCGGTTCGGCAATACGATGGGGAGTCTTGTGTGTAAACGCAGTCGGCGGAGATGCGGGATTTGTTCCAAGCGGCGAACGACGGCGGCCAAACGTTCGTCGGTCAACATCAACGGATCGCCGCCGCTCAGTAGGATTTCATGGATGGATTCGTCTTGTTCAATGGCGGCAAAGGCCGGCTCCCAGTCATCGAGCCGCTTCGGTTCCTGCGAGTACGGGTAATGCCGACGGAAGCAGTATCGGCAGTGAATCGCACACGCTCCGGTCAGGACGAGTAACGCTCGGCCGGCGTACTTGTGCAATAATCCGGGAGCTTCGCGAAACTGAGCCTCATCCAGCGCATCATCCACGAAACCGGGGACATCAAGTTCTTCATCGAGCACTGGCAAGACTTGTCGCAACAACGGGTCATCTAAGTCGCCGGGGCGAATGCGTTGCAGAAAACTCTCAGGGACGAGCAATGAAAAATTTTGGTTCGCTCCGGCCGCTCGCCCAGTGACGTCCTGAGGCAACCGCAGTCGTTCGGCGAGTTCGCGTGGCGAGCGGATCGCTTCAGCCAGTGATTGTTGCCATTCCGGACGAGCGAGTTTGGGGATGTCGTCACGGCTCGTCAATGATGACGGAGCGGCAGTGATGAGAGGTCGAATCACAGGCAAGGCGGATGACGGCATAACGCTACGCTGACTTTTCCGCTCCCAACCTCGACACTCAGCGAGAAGGCTCGCTATAACCTCCCGTTTTCCCGGGCGGCGGAGAGCGGAAAATGCTTTGAAATGCCGCCGATTTCGGGGTTTTGCGACGAGATTCGTTTACTAACGTCCGCCGCAATACTGCCTGCAAACAGTAACCGTTACTTCGAGAAAGACCAATGGCCAACATCAACACCAGCGACTTCAAAAAGGGAATCAAAGTCATCGTCGATGGCGAACCATGTGATATGGTCGGCTTGGAATTCGTCAAGCCGGGGAAAGGTCAGGCCCTGTATCGCACGCGGCTGAGAAACTTGCTCAAAGGAACCTACCTCGACAAGACCTATAAGAGCGGCGATAGCCTTGAAGGTGCCGACGTTCGCAAGAATGATGGCATCTATTCGTATCGTGACGCGAACGGTTTCATCTTCATGGACAATGAAACTTTCGAGCAACACTCTCTGCCGTTGGAGACCTGTTCCGAATCGTTGCGATTCATCAAAGAAGGCTCGACGTGCCAGTTGCTGTATTGGAACGATCGCCTGATCGATTTCACTCCGCCGCAACACGTGACCCTGGAAATCACCTACACGGAGCCAGCAGTGCGCGGCAATACGTCGTCCAACGTGACGAAGGCGGCCACTCTGGAAACCGGTGCTGAAACTCAAGTCCCTTCCTTCGTGGCCACCGGCGACAAGATCAAGATTGATGCGGTGACCGGTGAGTACATCGAACGCGTGCGGGACTAGGAGCATCGCGAGCGATCATGAAACCTTTGGAAGCAAAACTCACTCGGATCGGAAATTCTCGTGGCATTCGCTTGCCCGCTGAGATGATTCGTAAACATCACCTCGATCACGGCATCTTACTGGAAGAGCGAGAGGGTGAGATTGTGCTTCGAGCGAAGGTGACTTCCAAGAAGCTCTCTTGGGAGGAGACGGCACGGCAAATGGCCGCCTCGGATGAGGACTGGTCAGATTGGCAAGCGCCGGCAGAGGGCTGGGACGTCGAATGAAGCGCTACGAGGTTTACTTCGCCCGTCTGGAGCCCGTCGAAGGAAGCGAGATCGGCAAGACTCGGCCGTGTGTTATCGTGAGCTTGGATGCCTTGAATGCCGTCTTACCGACAGTAGTTGTCTGCCCGCTGACGACGAAGGTCCGTCCGAGTTGGCGTTCGCGGCTACAGGTCACCAGCGGAGGAAAGACCGCTGATATTTGTGTTGATCAAATCAGAGTGCTCAGCAAGACGAGGTTGACCAGGAAAATCGGGGCACTGACGAAATCGGAGATCACTACTCTCCGACAATTACTCACGGAAATGTACGGCGAACCATAGCCGTTTCTAAATGTCGGTCGCGATCAATCCTGTTTTCTGGTACGACACCTGCCATGACCGCTCTGCAACAAAACCACAATGGCAAGCTCTACATCGAGACCGTCGGCTGTCAGATGAATATGCTCGACAGCGAACTTGTCGTTGCGGAGCTGCGAAAACAGGGCTTCTCGCTGACGAACGACGTCAAAGAGGCAGACACAATCCTGTTTAACACGTGCTCCGTGCGCGAGCACGCTGAGCATAAAATTTACAGTCAGCTTGGTCGTTTGAAATTCAGCAAGCGAGCGCGTCCGAATCAGGTCATCGGCGTGATGGGCTGTATGGCTCAGAAGGATCAAGAACTGATCTTCAATCGCGCGCCGCATGTCGATCTGGTCGTCGGGACCGGGCAACTCAAAGAGATTCCGCGACTGATCGACGAGGCTCGTCATGAACGAGGCCGGCGAATTGCCGTGAGTCTCGATCGCAAAGAAGGTTCGCGAACCGAGGTGGCCGACAGCTTTGAAAGTTATGACCCGGCTCGCGACCCGACGATGCGACCGTCGCCGTATCAGGCGTTTGTCCGCATCATGATCGGCTGCGATAAGTTCTGTACTTACTGCGTGGTGCCAATGACTCGCGGCCCCGAACAGAGCCGCCCGCCGCGCGAGATCGCTCACGAAGTGAAGTTGCTCGCAGGTCAGGGGGTCAAGGAAGTCACGCTACTGGGCCAGACGGTCAACAGCTACAAGGTCACGCAGGATGGCAAGCTCTTCCGCTTGTCCGACCTCTTGGAACTCATTCACGATACGCCTGGCATTGACCGCATCAAGTTTGTGACGAACTACCCGCGCGATATGACCGACGATTTGCTGCACGCAGTTCGCGATCTCCCGAAGGTCGCTCAGTATTTACACGTCCCGGCACAGTCGGGGTGTGATGAGATTTTGAAGCGAATGAAGCGCGGCTACACCGTTGGCGAATATCGTGAGATGCACGCTCGCATTCGCGAAACATTGCCTGCTTGCGCGGTGTCGAGTGACTTCATCGTCGGAATGTGCGGCGAAAGCGACGAGTCTTATCAGAAAAGTCTCGACCTGATTCGCGAGTGTCGTTTCAAAAACAGCTTCATTTTCAAGTACAGCCCTCGCCCCGGCACGAAAGCGATCGATCTCTGGGCCGACGATGTTCCTGATGAGGTGAAGCGTCATCGCAATCATGAAATGCTGGACCTGCAAAACCGTATTAGCGAGGAAGACAACGTGGAGTTGATCGGCACGACGGTTCAAGTCCTGGTCGAAGGAATCAGCAAATCGACCCGTAAGGCTCAAGCTGCCGAGGGGCACGGCGATTCGTTTCTGCCGACAGATGCCGTCTCGGATCTCACTTCACCGCCGACTGGTCCCGTGCAATTAGTCGGTCGCACTCGCTGTGATCGTATCGTTGTCTTCAACGGCAATCCGCGGCTCGCAGGCAGCCTTGTGGATGTTTCGCTCAGCGATTGCTCGGCCACGACATTGATGGGCTCGATCGTGACGCTTGAACAACAGCATTGTGAGTCGTTGCTGCCGATCATGTCGTGAATAGTTCGAGATCTCGTCGAGCTTCGCATTCCGCCCCAAAAAAACTCGCCAGCAACCGAGATTCGGATTGCTGGCGAGTTTTTGAATTGCGTGTTTGCTGACTATTCGCCGAGGTGCGAGGCTAAATCGTTGAGGGCGGCAATCGCCCGATCAACTCCGCCCAGCGAAATTGCGAAGGCCATCGCGGGGTCACTCTTGACGAGTTCCAAGGACTTCTTGGCTTTGTCGATTGATCCGCATTTCAGAGCGAACAAGCTGGCATCCTTCTGAACGTCGCGACCGCCGCTTCGAGCGAGTTTGCCACGATCTTTGGCTCGGATTTGAGACTTGATGACGCTGACATACTTGGGATCAATTTCTAATCCCTTGGATTGCTTCGCAAAGGCGGCAATTTCCGCTGGCGTTTCAATTCCCTTTCCCAGTGCTTCACGAATAATCAACGCTTTATTAACTGATCCCGCACTTGCCTTCTTTGCCATTATTCCTCCCTTGGCTCGATTCGGTTTGTATAACGAACACGCGGGGATCTATAGCTCACCGACATGCAACAGTCAATGCAATGCTCTATTAGTGGCAGGGTGAAAGCGTGTCAAATGACCTTGCTCAACTTCAAGATCAGCCTGCCGAGGATGCCTCTTGAGCAGGAGCGGCTGGGGAATCAGAAACGGCGGACGTTTCCACGGCATAAAAGGTGATGCTGCCGAATTTCTTTTGACACTTGGGACATTTGGTCTTGGCAATACCTTTGCCATCGGCACCGCCGAGTTTTTCCTTTTTACGCCCATCTTCGCTGACGATTAGGCCACAGCCTTCACACTTCCGGCCCACGATGATCAGCTTGATATTGGGGTCTGCTTGGTGGTATTCGACATTGTCCAATGCCTGGAATGTGGCTTCCGTATAATGGCATTTATGGTCGTTAAACTTGTCCGTCAACGGAAGGCTAAGGTCCTCGCCGAGTCCCATAACCCCAAATACTTCATCCATCTGCTTAGTAAACTCGCGAAACTCCGACAACCAGAAGGAGGCAAAGAGCAGCTCATTTCCCTCCGGTGGTTTTGGTAGCCGTACGGCAATCCGGTTGTTGCCAAACACGGGGATGCCGGCAAACATCGACTCGTGAGCGTACATCGCCGGTTGCACGACTTGGATCTGTTTGATTATTTCTGGATCGAACAGTCGTTGAGCTGCAACTTGAAGTTCGGTCAGCGGCTTGCAGGCTGCCAAGTGGGCGACAGCCGCTTCGCGTGTTTCCGGCTTTTTCTTTTCGGCGGAGCCAAACATCGAACCTTTTTTGACCAACATTAGCAGTAAGAGGCCATCAAGGCCGAAACCGAGGTCTTGAGTATCGAATGCACTTTCTAAACTTCCCGGCTTGAGTTTGAGCTTCGTGGGATCGAGCGGGTGAACTCGAACATCTTTCATCCAGCGTGTGAATTTACCTGGAGTCAACGTTCCGGGCTGTTCGGTGCTCGCCGCCGTTTGGTCTGCGGCACCCGTCGCTGATTCTGTGGGCTTTTCTTCGGTAAGTGGCAGCGGAACGATGAACGCCGCCTTGCATCGTGGGCACTTTCCCATCTGGCCGCGATGCTTTTCCTGCACTTCGATCTGATGTCCATACGGGCAAAAGATGACGAACCCCGATCGGCCGCCGGTGCTACCCGGCTTACGTTTGCCTCGGTCTTTGCGCCGTTTATCGGCCTCAATCTCTTCTTGTTTGGCGATGTCGAGAAGCACGTCACCCGCAGTCGCTATCGAGTGAGACTCTCCGGTTGCGTCGGAGTTCGGTGATCGCGACGCAGAACCAGACTGAGCTTGGGGAGTAGACGGCGTCACGGAACCTGCCGGGATTTCGGGCAATGCCGAGAGTGAATAAGAGCCCTCCGAGGCCGGCATCACCGCTGGAGAAGAGGTTGCCGGAGTGTGGCCAGCAGGCACACTGGTCACGCCTTGACCCAGCGAGAAGTCATCATCGTCTGCGAGCGGTGGGAGCGAGGAATTAGGAACCGACGTGCGGGCCTTCGGCGTAGGGATCTCACGTAACACTGGTGCGGTCGGAAGTTGCACATTCTCACGCATCCGCTGATACGTATCGGCCATTTCCTGTCGTAAGAATCCGCCACAGCGCCAGCAGCGAACCAGTTCTTTTCGGACCATTTCACCGCAGTCCGGGCAGGGGATGTCGTCTGAGACGCTCCCCACCACGTCGCTGTGCAGCTTGTGCTCCGCGAGATTCATCCCTTTGTTGGGATTCAGCACATGGTGGCAACTGGGGCACTGGGCGGTATCGCTGAGCAACAGCGACTTACACTTAGGGCAACTGGAGATCGAAACGCTCATGGTTCGGCTGTCTGTCCGTGTTTGAGTGGCATGTTCTTGGTGAAGACCATTTCACAAAAAATGAACGCCGCCCCAAACGATAAGTCGAGGATGGCATACGAATCACGTGGCCAATGTAACAAAGCCCTTACTGGATTGCAGCGAGGAACTTGCTCGATCCGTAGCCACAAGCTTCCAGCTTGTGAGCGTTCATCGCCAAGCTGGCAAGGCTGCAAGTTGGAAGCAGGCAAGCTGGAAGCAGGCAAGCTGGAAGCTGGAAGCTACGGTTGTGATTACGGTTGCCCCGGCAGGCTCTTCAGAAACGCCAGCAAATCAGCCATCACGGACATCGAAAGA
>JANNDA010001114.1:0-11827 GCA_031387195.1 Planctomyces sp.
CACAGGCGAGCCGCCTGTGCTACGTTCGGAAGCCGTCTGTACCGATCGACCGAAAGTTGTGCTCCGAAACGCCGATCAGCAGAATCCCGCTTCCAGCCCACAAACTCCAAGGAGCGCAGCCATGCATCAGGCGTATGTCGAACGTGTCGTTGATCTGCTCGATCCTACCGGCAACACGTTATTAAACATGTCTGTTGAGGAGGCCACGCAGCGCGTCGAATCGGGCGACGCCGCGAAGGTGCGCGAGATCGACGGGCAGTTCGCCGTCTGGGCCAAGCGCGGCAATATCGTCCGCATGGCTCGATCAATCGGTCGGCCGCTGCGGTACTTTTTGGCGAAGCGTGCCGAAGGGCCGGCGCTCATCATCGCCGAACGCATGGACGAGATCGCCGCGTGGTTGCAGCAAGAAGGGTTCGGCAATCAGTTTCATCCGTCTTACACCCGCATGGTTCCCGCGCATCACTTGGTCGAGATCGCGCTCATTGGTTGCCCCGATCCGAATCCGATCTACACACGGTTCTTTGCACCTCAACGGAATCGGCTGAGCACGAATCTCGCTGAGATCGGTGCGACCTACATCGGGACTCTTGCCGCCGAATGCGACAAGTGGCTCAACATAATTGACCGACGTGAACCGATCGGCGTCCTGTTTTCCGGTGGCATCGACAGCGGAGCGTTGTTTCTGGTGCTGCATCATTTGCTGCTGCAACGCGGCGAATCTCCCGCTCGCTTGAAGGCTTTCACGTTGTCCGTCACTGACGGGGCAAGCAGCCGGGGTCAGGCACCGCAAAATTCAAAATTGGCGGGATCAAGCCTTGATGAGGAAAAACGCCCAGTCCCGCCAATTTTGAATTTTGCGGTGCCTGACCCCTCGACCAATGATGCAGTACAAGCGGCACGATTTCTCGACGAACTGGATCTCGGTCTGTTTCTCGAAGTAATCGAAATCTCGCGCCAAGATCTCAACGTGGCCGAGACCATACGCGTGATCGAAGACTACAAACCGCTCGATGTGCAGTCGGCGACGATGGCCCTCGCGCTTTGTCGAGGGATTCGGCAGCGGTATCCCGATTGGAAGTACCTCACCGACGGAGACGGCGGCGATGAAAACCTGAAGGACTATCCGATCGAAGAGAACCCAGAGCTGACGATCCGCAGCGTGCTTAACAACACGATGCTGTATCAAGAAGGCTGGGGCGTCGGCGCGATCAAGCACTCACTGACGTATTCCGGAGGTCAAAGCCGCGGCCACATTCGCACGTTCGCTCCCGCACGAGCCTGTGGGTTTTCCGGCTTCAGCCCGTATGCCTTACCGAACGTCATCGACGTGGCCGAAGGGATTCCGTTTATCGAGCTGACCGACTGGCAGCACGACCGGCTGTATGCGCTCAAAGGCGAAATCGTCCGTCGCGGCGTCGAAGCGGTGACGGGCCTGACAATGCCGATCTTCGAGAAACGCCGCTTCCAACGCGGTGCCGTCGATGACGCCGCCTTCTTGCAAATCTTCGGACAGACCGAGGTGGAGTATCGCGAAATGCTGACGTCGTCGTTGATCGGCTCATAAGTTCGTCGAGAGCGAGCGGAAAAAAAATCCGCTCTCGGCATACCGTCTGCTTTGTGATACCAAGCCGACCTTGTGAAACGGTTGGGGCCGGCTCACGAGGAACAACATCGCTGTTTTGCGGGGAAAAGAGACTCTTCAGGCGGAGCCGAGAGAGTCTCTTTGTAAGAAACTCCGTGTCGGCGTTGTCATTGTTGCAAGCCAACCATTCTTCGAAGCCAGGCAGGGAGGCCTGACATGTCTATGGTCGCTTGGTGTCTATTGGCGGTCGCGCTCGGTGCGGCTGAGCCCGATGCGGTTGTTTTGGAATTCACCGCTCCGTCACGTTGTCCGCCTTGCCAGCAGATTGCTCCGTTGGTCTCACGGTTGCAGCGGGAGGGATTCCCGATTCGAGCGATCGACATCGACACGAATCCCGGTGCGGCAGCCCCGTATCATCTGCAAGCGATCCCGACGTTCGTGCTGTTGATCGCCGGGCGTGAAGCAGACCGCTTTGAGGGAAAACCTTCGGAAGCGGATCTCCGCCGCATGTGCGAGCGAGCCCGCATCGCCAACGTCTCGACGGAAAGAACAGATCAATCGCACGAAGATCCGGTTGACGTGGCTCCGAAAAAAGAGGCTCCGCGTTCACAGCCCTCGGCACCAAAATTGAAACCAAATGAGAAACCTGCGACGGTTCCAACTCAGTGGGAACCTCGCGCGGAAGTACCAATTCGGAAACCAGCGGAGAAAGTTCCTGCCGCTCAGCCTGTTTCCAACGCTCCGATCATCCGCGCCAAACACGAGGACAACGTCAACCTGCCTCCGGCCAACAGCACCGATCCGCTGCATCTGTGCGTCCGAATTCGAGTCAAAGATTCGCTCGGCGTCAATTTTGGATCGGGCACAATCATCGACAGCCGCGAAGGTCGCACGATCGTGCTGACCTGCGGGCACATCTTTCGGAAACTCGACGACCGCTCGGTCATCGACGTTGATGTCTTCACCGGCGCGAAACACGAAACGTTCGTCGCTCGGCTACTGCGCCACGATTTGGAAGCCGATGTCGGGCTGATTTCGATTCCGACCGCTCGCCCGTTGCCAGCAACGACGATTTCGGGGCTGACGACTGCCGCGTCGCTCAATCAACATGTCTTCAGCGTCGGTTGCAGCGGCGGTGATTCACCGACGAAGCGACAGCATCGAGTCACTTTTCTCAATCGCTACCTCGGTCCAGACAACATCGAATGCACCGAAGTGCCGGTCCAAGGCCGCTCCGGTGGCGGGCTGTTTGACACGAACGGTCGCTTGGTCGGAGTCTGCATCGCGGCGGATGAACGAGATCAACGCGGGCTCTTCGCGGGCCTGAAGCCGATTCATGAATTGCTCGATCAATCACAGCTCGCCCACCTGCACCCGCAGGCCCAGCCTCGACCACAACCGACTTTGACCACGGCCAGCGCAGTGACGTCACTCGCTTCCGCAGAGAGTGCTTCTGCACAACCAGCGGTCAAAAAAGAAGAGCCTCACCTCGAAGCGGACGTGCCATTCACCGAACAAGCGACGCCGGAATCTCCCTTCGCGGTCGTTGGCGTGCCCGCGAAACTCTCTGCCAGCGATCGAGCCCTGCTGAGTGCCGAGGATGCCGCTCAACCTCCGCTGACAAACTCGGCCGAACTGAAATCCGCGCTCGAGCAATCCGGGGAATCGGAAGTCGTCTGCATCATCCGCCCGCTGAAGAACCCGCGTGCCGCCAGCCGAGTCGTGATCATCAACCGCGCCAGTACCAAATTCCTGGCTCAACTCAACGGTGAACTGGACCAGCAAGCGCAACCGACATCCGCCGTCGTGCGACAAGCGAAGTACCCTGCGGAGATTCGACCGTATCGCCGGACGAAATAAACGCCGCGCGGCGATGAACAAAACAAGCGATCGGGGCTGACTTTGTCGCCTTTCGCTCCGCGAAAGGGCGTTCTTTCGCGGAGCGAAAGACGACAATCATTCGGCTCACAGCCTAAAGTAAGTGTCATTGGCCTGAGGCCGCCCCGTTCTCCTTGATGGCCGCGCCACAGTCAGCCTCAAATTCGTCGCACCGTCGCCCCTGTCGCGGATGTCAGCATTGCCAGGTTGTCTCGCAGCAAGTCGTCGCCGTTGCCACGCCATGCGAGCATTCGTCTGTCGCGAGCGGTAATCACCCACAGTTCGTAATCGCCCGACAGCCACGGCCAAACCCACTTCAACACTCGTTCGGTCAACCAGGCCATGAGGCCGAAGACAACCCAGTCGAACATGTTCATCTCACGGCGCAATCCCGTCTCGATTTGCGTGATGAATTGCAGTTTGACTCGCTCCGGCTTCATGGGGATGAAGGCGACGAACATCTGACCGATCAGTTCGATTCCAATAATTCGAGACGTGCGAGTTGTCCCAGTCATCGCTGCGACAAAGCAGACGGAAAACAACTTCGCCAACCACGGTGCCGACGAGATCAACGCTGGAATTACCAACACAGAGCAGAGCACATAGCGTGTGGTCCAGGATGGCAGCGGTCCAAGTGATCGTTCCATAGCTGACGAGTTCGTCTGACGGGGCATATTTTTGAAGGCCACTTGATGACAACCGCATTCGATCGCGAGTCATTGGCAGAATTTTGACTCGCCCAAAGGATACACGCCCTGGTCGTTGACGAAAGTTGCACGCGCGGCTCGTTGAAGAAATCTGGGCGGGTCGATCCGCTACATTGTGGATCAAGAGGCCGCTACCATGCCGCCCCTTATCGGCTGGCCGAACTGATTCAATCCGAGGTGATGATATGCAAAAACTTCCCGTGATTTTCGCGTTGTTGACCGCGTTGTTTTGGGGCTTGTACGGCCCAGTCTTGGGATTGGCTCGCGCGGCCGAACAAAATCCCTTCAAACCGTACTTGCTGATCGGCGTGGCGTATCTCGTGTGGGCCATTCTCGGCGGAGCCATCGGAATGAAATACACCGGCGCACCGTTCTCGTTCAGCGGCGACGGCTTGAAGTGGGGCCTGATCGCCGGCAGTTTGGGTGCATTCGGCGCGCTGACACTGACGCTGGCGATGTTCACGTTCGTGGGCAAGCCGCGACCGGACATCGTGATGCCCATCGTCTTTGGCGGCGCGGTCAGCGTCACGGCCATCACGGGGTTTCTGCAAACTCGAAACCTTGATGGCGCTCATGCTCCCAGCCCGTGGTTGTGGATCGGGATGCTCGGCATGGCCGTCTGCATTGTGATCGTCGCGTCGAACACGCCACACGCTCCGCCCAAAAAACCGCAAGCGGCGACACCGAGTCCCGAGTCCAAGCCCGATGCCCTCAAGTCTGAGAGTTAAGCTTCGTCCGATTGAGGCGAGCTGGGTGGCGTCAGCTCCCAGGACTTGCGGCAATACTATCGGGGAGCTGACGCCGCCCCGCTCGCCATTTTCTTTCTTCAGCGTATCACCATCATGCCCGAAGCCTTCATCCTGATCCCCGGCCGAACCAGCGAGCAAGGAACGACCCTCAACGAGGGTAAGTACACCGAAGGTTATCAGACCGAAATCAACACCCTGCAAGTCGCTCCCCAAGACATCCAGCGATTGGGCCTGAAGGACGGAGACTTCGTTCGCGTGTGGAACGAATTTGGTGAAGTCACCGTTCCGATTAAGCCTTCCAAGGGAGACGAACTCCCTCCCGGCCTGCTCTTCATCAGCTACGGCGACAAATCCAGCCGGCTCATGGGAGGCGAAACCCACGGCAGCGGTATGCCAGACAGCAAAGGTCTCGACGTCTGGATGGAAAAGGCGGCGACGCCAACGGCCTGACGTTTTCAGCGAAGCCTGTCAAAAACGATTGGGAAGTATGGTTCGCCAAGCGAGCAGTGCATCGCGAGTCGCTTGGACGTCGTGAACTCGCAGAATGTCCGTCCCCTGGGCGGCCAACGCGAGACTAACGCCGATCGTGCCCGCGTTGCGTTCCTCGACGTCGCGGCCGAGCACCTTCTTCAAGAATCGCTTCCGAGAATGGCCGATGAGAATCGGTCGTCCGAGCGCGTGCATCTCGGCGACGTGCGAGAGCAACTCGACATTGTGCTCGGCCGTCTTGCCGAAGCCGATACCGGGGTCGAGAACGATACGCTCGCGACCAATACCAGCGAATTCAAGCTCTTCAAGTCGTCGCGAAAAGTAGCGGCAGACATCGGCGACCACGTCGTCGTAGCGCGGATCGAGTTGCATCGTCTGCGGCGTTCCTTGAACGTGCATGACGACGACACCACAGGATGACTCGCGGCAGACGCGCGGCATATCGGCGTCGAACGTCAGCCCGGAGATGTCGTTGACGATGACCGCTCCAGCAGCAAGAGATTGCCGAGCGACTTCCGCCTTGTAAGTATCGATCGAGATCGGAGTCTTTGTTTGTCGGGCCAACTCACGAACGACCGGCACAACGCGACGAAGCTCTTCATCAACAGCAACCGGAATCGCACCCGGACGAGTCGACTCGCCGCCAACATCAATGATGTCAGCACCATCCGCAATCAGTCGCAACGCGTGCTCAACAGCGTGGCCGACATCCAGAAATTGTCCGCCATCAGAAAAGCTGTCAGGGGTCATATTCACGATGCCCATCAGCCGCGGAAACGACCCTAACACCCAGCGTTCAGATCCGACTTGCCAGGTTCGCCGTGTGAAAGATGCGGATCGTGACGATTGTGGTGGCACCGGAATACCGTCTGGTCCTTGAACTCCACTTGGGTACATGCCGAACTCCGTTTGGTTTGACATCGCGGGCGTCACGGCTATCCTACGCCCCACAGATACCGTAGTCGGAATAGTTTATCTGACCCGCAACGTTGCGTATCACCTTGCGTCCATGGAGTGTCGGACGCAGATCGTCTTGGACAGTGCTACCATGAGGGTATCACTAGTTCGCCATGATGGTAGGGTCCGAAGCGACCCGACCATCGAAAGTTCAAAAAGGGAGACAACATGAGTCGAGTTCTGAAGTTGGTTGCGTTCTGTGCTACGTTCGCTGTTCTGGCCGCTTTCAGCGGTGCCGCTGAAGCTCGTGACTGCTGCAAGCCAGCCAAAGTCCGTTGCTGCAAGCAGCCTAAGGTCAAGTGCTGCCATCAGCAGACCTCTTGCTGCCAAGCCGCTGCTCCTGCTCCAGCCCCGTGCTGCCAAGCTGTTGCCGCGACCTGCTGCAAGCCAGCCCCGACCTGCTGCGCTTCGGCTCCGAAGTGCTGCCAAGCCAAAGTGAGCTGCTGCTCAGCTCCGACAAGCTGCTGTGGCGCTGCTGCCGCTCCGGCTGCTGCTGCTCCGGCCGTCAAGGAAGTCCCGGCTCCTCCGAAAGAAGAAGCCGCTCCGGCTCCGAAGGCTTAGTTGCCTGCCGGCTTACCCCTAGTAAGCCGAATGACCTCAAACGATCGAATTGGGCTGACTCATCTGAGTCAGCCCAATTGCTTTTGATACGACGACTCGCTAGATGTGCGGTCCTTCGCTCGATCGGTTTCCGATTTTTCGCCTCGCGGAGTGCAGCGTTGGCCCAGCTTATTGCCGGTAGCTGGCGTCGCGGCTGCCTATTGGCCACCCAACTGAAGGAGCCTCGCCTGTGCTGATTGCCCCAACTGTCAACGTTCATGAAGTCTTGAGGGAGCGATCCAGTTTCGGGCCGGAGGAAGCAAAGCTGCTGGTTCAAGCAGTATCGGCCAGGCAATTTCCGGAAACACGCCAAGAAATTGACGCCGTCATTGTGGAGGCTCAAGAAGCCAGTCATCCCACTGAAATGCAATTGGCCAAAGCCGGAGTCGGTGCCTATTTGATGGCTCGGCATCAAGTTGCTGATAACTTTCTGAAGTCAGTTCGTGGTCACGCTGTCGCACTCTATTACCACGGTTTGGCGTTACACGCACTGGGTCGTTATGCCGATGCGGAAGGCCGATTTGAAGAGGCGGCCAAACTCGGATACGACGCGATCGAATGTACGTTGCGTCAAGTTGGTGCGATTCGTCAGCAAGAACGTCTCGATGATGCAGAGAAGCTGCTGCGATCCGTCTCGAAGCAAGCAGTCTCGCGCGCCGAATATTCGAACCAAATGGGCAGCATTCTGTGGGATCGCGGCGACACGTTCGGTGCGGTGGAGTATTTCGAGCGTGCCATCGACATGGACCCGCACCACACACGTGCGTTGTTTTCATTAGCCAACATCTACTCACAATACGGCAATGACGATGAGGCGATCGCTCTTTATGAGCGATCGCTGTCAAAGCCGCCGATGTTTCTCAATGCCTTGTTGAATCTTGGTCTGCTTTACGAAGACCGAGAAAAGTATTCGTCAGCAGCCTTTTGTTTTCGTCGAGCGGTCGAAGTTGACCCGACAAACGAACGAGCTCGCCTTTACTACAAGGACATCGAAGCGGCTCAAGATATGTTCGTTGATGAGGAAGCAGCGCGAGTTGACAACCAACTTCAGACGCTACTGGCTCGTCCGATTGCGGACTTCGAGCTTTCCGTCCGTAGCCGCAATTGTCTCGAAAACCTTGGACTGCAAACTCTCGGCGATTTGACCCGAGTGTCCGAACAGGATCTCCTGAAGGGACGAAACTTCGGGGAGACATCGCTGAAAGAAGTCCGTATTTTGTTGGAGGCGAACGGCCTTCTGGTGGGACAGAACTTGCCGCAGTCAATGTCTCGTGACCCGCTTGAGTTGCCCGTCGATTTACCGCCAGAGGCGGAAGCTGCGAGTCAGCGACCGATCGGCGATTTGAATCTCAGCGTGCGAGCTCGAAAGTGCATGTCGCGGTTGAATATCAACACCATCGGCGAGCTGATCCGCCGCTCACCGGACGATCTATTGGGAGTTCGGAACTTCGGTGTCACCTCGCTCAATGAAATTCGACTCCGTCTGACGGACTTCGGTTTGCAATTGCGAAACGATTGAGATCGACGGCGATTGCCGGTGACGTGACATGAGCCAATCTCCGACTCGTCTTCAGGCCGCAACAACCTTCGTTTTGTTTGTGGTCATGACTGCACTGATCTTCGTTCCGTGGAGTATCCGCCGTCGTACCGCGACAGGCACGCAATCAGCACCTATCGCTAGCGGACCAGCACTGTCACTGACGGCTTCATCAAAAGCGTTGTCACGGACCGATCAACAAAGCATTCGAGTGGCCATCACGGGACTGCAAAAGCAACTCGACCTTTCCATCGACGGTCCCTATCAGCTTCGTCCTGTGGGAAGCAGCAAGGTGTTGTCTCGCGGTGAAAAGCTCGCGGCAACAACGGCGACCGCCACTGGCAACGGACTGCGAATCGGCAAGGCGGAGTTTGCCGTCACCCGATTGGAGATTGTTCCAAACCAGTCTCCGTCGGTCTGGGTCAACGGTCATGAATACCGCGGGACCGTGCGGCTGTTTCGTCAGTCCGGTGGGTCAATTCGAGCGGTCAATGTGTTGCCGATCGCCGAGTATCTCGCCAGCGTCGTCGATAGCGAGATGCCGACCTCATTCGGAGAGGAAGCGAGGAAAGCTCAAGCAATCGTCGCTCGAACTTATGCGTTGGACGTTTTGAAGAGCGGCGAAGGAAACGCCGAGTTCGATTTGTTCGCTTCCACCAGCAGCCAAAAATATCTTGGCTTTCAATACCGTGACGGCTCAAGGCGACTCGCGGGCGAGAGTGAAGCCAGCCGGCAGATCGTGCGTGACACGACCGGTGTTGTGGCCATGTTTCAGGGACGACTGTTCCGCACGTATTACTCGGCGGTCTGCGGCGGACAAACGACGCAGGGAAGTGCCGTCTTTTCTGATGCGGTCTCCGCACTGAAGAGCGTGCCCTGTGACTATTGTCGCGAAGCGAATTTGTATCGCTGGCAATCAGAGATCTCGAAGACGACCGTTGGCGACAAGCTGAAGGAGCATTTTCGCGGTGAAGGGAAGACCCTCGACCGCTTGCAATCCATCACGTTAGTCAGCGGCCAACCGAGCAAAGGGCTCGAAGTCCCCGAGTTCGAGGTTCGCGACGGCAAGCGGTCGCATCGGATTTCCGCCTCGACGTTACGACGATTGTTGCCGTCGGGAATCGTTTACAGTCCGTTCTTTTCGATCGTCGAAAAGTCCGACAAGCTGCAGTTCTCAGGTCGAGGCCACGGTCACGCCGCCGGACTCTGCCAGTGGGGCGCTCGTGGGCAAGGGCTCGCCGGAAAGACCGGGTATGAGATCGTCCGGTACTACTACTCCGGGGCGAAGATCGTGCAGTTGCAGTGAGTTTCCAATTGAAAAGCACGACGCGCCAGCGAGTGGTTCAGGACAAAACCACTCGCTGGCGCGTCGTGCTGGCAACTACTGCGACATGCCGTACTTCTTCATCTTGTTGTAGAGCGTGACGCGGCTGATCCCTAAATCTTTGGCAGTGTTCGTGCGGCTGAAATTATTCTTCAGCAGCGTCTGTTCGATGATGTCTCGCTCGGTGAGCGAGATCTGTCGATTGAGCGTCGCGGCATGTTGCGATGCGGATGACGAATGAAGTTGCACGCTGGGATCGTTGGTTGGCCCCGCATTGCCCAACAGGATGTCATGCGGCAACTGATCTGCGGTCAGTATTCCATTGCGACAATAGATGACCGCTCGCTGGATGACGTTTTCCAGTTCGCGAACGTTTCCTGGCCACGGATAGGCATACAACGCCGCGAACAGTCCTTCGTCGATGTGCTCGATCTTGATGCTGTGTTTCTGAGCCGATTGCTGGACGAACCGGCGGACCAAGTTGCCGATATCGGGCTTCCGGTCGCGCAGCGGCGGCAATTCAAACTTCAACATGTTGAGCCGGTAATAGAGGTCCGGACGGAATCGTCCTTTCTCGACCAGCGGTTTGAGATCGAGATTGCTCGCGACAACCAGCCGAGCTTGCGACTGCATCGTCTTATTCGAGCCGACTGCTTCGAATGCTCCAGTCTCGATGACTCGCAGCAGTTTGACTTGCTGCTCTGGTCCGAGCACATCAATTTCGTCTAACAGGATCGTGCCGCGTCCCGCTGCTACGAACTTTCCTTCTTTGTCGGCGTGAGCACTCGTAAACGAGCCTTTCACATGTCCGAAGAGTTCGCTTTCAATTAGCTCGCTGGGCAACGCTCCGCACGCGACGTGCATGAAGGCCTCCTTGCGGCGCGGTGACACTTCGTGGATCAAGTTGGCCAGATACGTCTTGCCGGAGCCGGTTTCTCCGATGAGCAACACCGTGACATCGTGCTGAGCGGCAACCTCCAGATCGACGAGCATTCGGCGAAGCTGTGGCGTGCTCGTTTCAAAACGCCGCGAGATCCCGTGGAGGACCATTTGCGACTCGCTGGATTCAGTGGCTGTCGCCGGTTTCGCGACAGTGGTCGATGTGGGGGCGGCGATCTTCTGAGGATATTTGTCATCGAGCCAGGCACTCACCTTCTCGACGGCCACGTTGCCGCGCAGATGCGTCACGCCACCGCAGGCGACCAGCCGCTCGATCGGTTCCGGACAATTCTCCGCTGTCAGTAACAAGACCTGCAGCTCCGCAAGCCGTTGCCGGATTTGAGTGATGACGTGCTCGTGCGAGTGTCCACCGTCAGTCACGATCTGGAAATCGCCGATCAGTGCCTGAGCTTGATGCTTCAAGACCAACTCACCGGCCCGTTGCACGGTGTCCGCCAGTTGCACGTCAAATCGTTCCGACGCGACCAGCGACAAGTCGGAGGAAAAGATCGGATTACGGCTGCAAACAACCACGATCGGCTTGTTCATATCGAAACCCCAGCAATCACAACAACGAGGCAAAGGACAATTTCAAGACAACCCGCGAACAACGAGTGCGAGTTGTGTTCGCTCGTTGAACAAAGCCAGTGCCAAAAGCGTCAAGCTTTTGAAACGAATGTCTCAATGCCTGAATTCTTCGAGAAAAACCGCATTCAAGTTGTTACGAGTCAAACTTCGGCCGGGCCGATGTGGTGGTTCGGCAACACCACAGTGAGGTGATTCAGCAACGCCGGTGGCGTTTTGTCATTGCGGAGAAGTGGTGGGCGGCACGTCTCACAGCAAATGATCGGTGCCTGACCCCTGGCTTGCGCACAAAGTGCGTCGTGCGGCTCTCGTAAGCGGTCGGCCAGAACTCGATCTTTACCCGATCTGACCTGTTCACTACCGTCCCGCCCCCTTCGTGCCGGAGTCTTGCTCCGCCCGCCTTTCCGCCTCCCCTCTTCCTAGTTCCGGAGACGCCTCATGATGCATCCGTCGTCAGTCAGTCGCTGCTCGCGCGTTGTG
>JANNDA010001126.1:0-3713 GCA_031387195.1 Planctomyces sp.
CGGGCACTCTTGCCCGTCTGATACCAGACGGGCAAGAGTGCCCGTCCTACAAATCATTCGTGATTCCTTATTCGATGTCTTCCATCACGGTTTCACGCACGATCTCGTCGATGGTGGTGACGCCGTCGAAAATCAATTTCAAACCTGCTTCACGCAGCGTCGTCATGCCTTGGCTGCGAGCCACATTTCGCAACTCGTCCGTGGGCGCGTTCGCCGCGATGAGATCGCGAATGTCGTCCGTCACATTCATCAACTCGTAAAGACCAACGCGTCCTTTGTAACCGCTGTTGTTGCATCGCGCGCAACCTTTGCCGTAGTAGAATCGATACTGCCTCGCTTGGGCGATTGGCAGTTGCAGTTCCATCAACAGCTCATCGCTTGGCTCGAATTCGGTACGGCATTCCGAGCAGATTCGCCGCACGAGTCGTTGTGCCAGGATCGCTTCTACCGTCGCCGTGATCATGAACGGAGCCACGCCCATGTCGCGAAGGCGAGTGATCGTTGATGGTGCGTCGTTAGTGTGTAGCGTGCTGAATACCAAGTGCCCCGTCAGAGCACTTTGAATGGCGGTCTCAGCCGTCTCATGGTCTCGAATTTCACCCACCAAAATGACGTCTGGATCGTGTCGCAGAATGGCTCGCAGTACCGTTGCGAAAGTAACTTCGATGTCTGGATTCACGGGGATCTGAATCAAGCCTTCGATTTCGTACTCGACCGGATCTTCGGTCGTGATGATCTTAGTTTCGATGTCATTCAACTCGTTCAGAGCCGAGTACAACGTGGTGGTTTTTCCGCTGCCTGTCGGGCCGGTGACGAGCACGATGCCGTTTGGTGCGTGAAGGCACTGACGGAACCGTGTCAGCGTGTGTGCGTCCATGCCAATCTTGTTGAGGTCCAATTGGACCACCGTTCGGTCGAGCACTCGCATAACGACGGACTCACCGAACATCGTCGGCAGAACGCTGACGCGCAAATCGACGGAGTTACCGCCGACAGTCAGCTCAATTCGGCCGTCCTGCGGTAGTCGTCGTTCAGCGATATCCAAGTTCGCCATGATTTTGATCCGAGACACGATGGCGTTCGCAAGATGCCGAGGTGGTGGCACCATCTCGTACAACACGCCGTCAGCCTTCACTCGGATTTTGAACTCCTCTTCAAAAGGCTCGAAGTGAATGTCGCTGGCCTGGTCGCGAATCGCGAGCAGCATCACCATATTCAGCAACTTGCGAATCGGAGCTGAATTCACCAGTTCATCTTCCGAACCGATGTCATAGGCCGTGCTTTCGCTGCCGCTTCCCGGATGCTTCTCCTCAATCTGGCCGATCACATCCTCGATGCTATCTTCTTTATCCGCGTAGTGACGTGCGATGGCCTCTTCGACATCTGGCATATTGGAGACGGCACCGCGAACGTCGTAGCCCAGAAAATTTCGCAGGTCGTCTAATGCGGCAACGTTTTGAGGATCGGCCATCGCCACCGTGAGAACATTGTTCTTCAGTGAGATGGGCATGATCTTGTAAATCTCCGCCATCGTCTGAGGAACAAGCTCCAGCACCTTCGGCGGGATGTTCGTTTCCTTCAGATTGATGACTGGCATACCCCATTGCTCAGCCAACGCTTCTGTCACTTGCGCATCGGTAACGAGCCCCATGCGCACGGCAACCCGACCGATGACCTCACCAGGGCTCTTCTTCTGTTCTTCAAGGATATCCCAGAGTTGATCTTCGTTCAGATAACCGAGATCAACGAGAATCTGTCCTAGTCGCCTTGCCGCCATGAATCGCGTTCCTTAGCAGTTCCTAGCACCAACATGAGCCTTATTCTACCGATCACATTTACGCATCGTCGTCGCCGTCCGCATCATCATCTTCCAACAGCCCCTTCTTCGCCTTGGCAATTTTCTCTCGAAGCTCACCAGGATTGTTGGCCTTATTGATGACATCCGCTTCATCACACAACTGAGTCTTCCAGAGATTGAATAGCGCATCATCCATCAATTGCATGCCGTGCTTTCGCCCCGTTTGAATTGCTGAGTTGATGCGGAAGCTCTTGCCTTCACGAATCAGATTGGCGATCGCGGACGTGACGACCAAGAACTCATAAGCGGCAACCATCCCCTTGGGCTTTCGAGGGAGTAGCTGCTGGCTCAGAATGCCAATAATTGCGGTCGAGAGTTGCGTGCGAATTTGTTCTTGCTGGTTTGTTGGGAACACGTCGATGATTCGATCCACCGTTCCTTGCGCGCCCGTTGTGTGGAGGGTGCCAAAGACAACGTGCCCTGTCTCCGCTGCGGTGATGGCAGACTCGATGGTCTCCAGGTCGCGCATTTCACCCACCAAAATGACGTCCGGATCCTGCCGCAGCGCGCGACGCAGAGCTTCGGCGAAGCTTGGGCAATCCACGCCTACTTCCCGCTGATTGATGGTGCTTTTTTTGTGCTCGTGGTAGTACTCGATTGGGTCTTCCAGCGTGATGATGTGGTGATCGACGTGTTCGTTGAGCCAATTGATCATGCTGGCGAGACTGGTTGTCTTGCCGCTACCGGTCGGGCCCGTGACCAAGAACAACCCGCGCGGCCTTTGGATTAAGTCTTCAATGATTGGCGGAAGTCCGAGCTGCTGAAACGTCAAGAACTCGTTGGGAATTCTCCGCAGCACCATCGAGATCTTGCCCTTTTGCTTGAACACCGAAACTCGAAAACGAGCCTTTGAGCCGAAAGCAAACCCGAAGTCCGATGAGCCGACCTCCTGAAGCTCCTGTTGATTCCGTTCCGGAGTGATGCTCTTCATCAAGGAAACTGTGTCTTCGGCCTCAAGGGTTTTCGTTTCTAGCCGCACCATGTGGCCACCAACTCGAACCACGGGGGGTTGGCCACACGAAATGTGCAGGTCGCTGACCTTCTCTTTCACAACTGTCTCAAGCAGCTTGTCAATTTGAATGAAGGCCATCTGAACCGTCCTGGATTCCGTTAAGTACCATTTCGTGGGCGACCAGATTGTCACACGATGAACAACCTTGGCCAGGAAACGCGAAAAGAGATTGGAAATTCACCTCAAACTAATCCACGGCTTTCTGAAGTCGGGCGACTTCCAGCAAAGTGGTCTGCCCTTTGAGAGCCTTATCCGTGGCATCTTCCGAGAGAGATCTCATCCCCATCAGGCGCGCTTGACGGCGGATGTTTTGCGCCGGTTCGCGGTTAAATGTCATCTCGCGAATTTTGGAATTCATGGTCATCATCTCGAATACGGCTACTCGGCCTCGATAGCCGGTGTGCTGACAATTGTTGCAGCCCTTTCCCCGCATGAAAGTGCCGGCCGCAGCCTGCTCAGCGGTGACGCCAAATTGGGCCAATTCGGATGGATCTGGACGGTAAGGTTCTTTGCATTTAGCACACACGACACGAGCGAGCCGCTGCGCCATGACTGCCATCACACTCGATGCAACGAGGAATGGCTGCACTCCCATGTCGATCAGGCGTGTCACAGAACCAGGCGCATCGTTCGTGTGAAGCGTACTGAAAACCAAGTGCCCTGTTAGTGAAGCCTGAATTGCCATCTCGGCCGTCTCTGAATCACGTATTTCGCCCACGAGGATGACATTTGGAGCTTGTCGCAACATCGCTCGAATAATCGAGGCGAAGTTCAGCCCGATCGCAGACTTCACCTCAACTTGGTTGATTCCCGGCAGCAAATACTCCACTGGGTCTTCTGCCG
>JANNDA010001130.1:0-2813 GCA_031387195.1 Planctomyces sp.
TGCAACTGCTGGCTGTGCATTGCGTCGGTGAGTCGGCGACAGAATTGATCAACGTCGGACAAACGGTGATGTCGCTCGGTGGTTCGATTGAGCATTTCCGCGACAAGGTCTTTCATGACTCAACAATGGCGGAGTGTTATCGAACGGCGGCGAACGACGTGCTCAAGCATCGCGACGAAAAACGTGCGGTGCGTCCGAGCCCGAAGACTCTCCGAAAGCGAACTCGGTCTTCCGAGACATTGAGCGTCTCCACAAATCATTCTTCTTGAGTGACTTAGTGACACAGCCGCCAACCGATCCACGTGGCGCATAGACTGAGCGCGACATTGGCGACGGTATTCATGGCGGCCGTCCCGATCGAGTCCTCTCTCGCGAGCATGATCGTTTCAAAGCTAAAGGCTGAGAAGGTGGTGAGCGCTCCAAGAATTCCCGTGACCAGCAGCAGCCGCCACTCTTCGGAAAGTTGCCCGCGTCGCACGAGCGCCATCAACATACCGATCAGCAAACACCCAACGACGTTGACCAGCAGAGTGCTCAACGGAATGAAGCGGCCAAACGTCAGCAGAGTCCAACGCTGACAAAGTTCATTGCTGCCGTGACGCACTAATGCTCCCACGGCTCCGCCGACGGCCACCAACAGCACGCTCCACCAAGTTTGCATCGGTCACTCAATTCGTCTTGGCAATCTTCCAGAGATAGCTGTCGCTGCGAATGAACAGCGCATTGTTGGCGATCGACGGCGTCGCCAATATCGAATCGCCCGGCTCGCGCTTGCCGAGCTTGAGTTCGTGCGTGCCCAGCAACTCCCCCTTTTCGCCACCGAGTTGCACGACTTGCCCGGCTCCCGCTTCGTTGAAGAGATAGAGCCGATCTTTGGTGGCGACCGTCGTTGCCGTGAACGGACCTTCGAGTCGCAGTTGCCATTCGATTTTGCCCTCGTCCAAATCCGCACACGACAGGACTCCCGCCCCGTTGAGCACATAGAGGTTCTTGCCCAGCACCAGTGGGCTGGCCGTTTTCGGTTCGAGCTTGGCGACTTGCCACAACTGCTTCGGCTGTGATTGACCGGACTCATGACGCAAGGCGGTGATACCGTGTGACGGCACATACGCCGTGTCTCCCGCGACGACGAGCGAGGGGATCGTGGCCGCACCGTTCTTGTAACTCCAGATCACTTCGCCGGTCTTGGGATTGCACGCTTCGACACCCGCCGACGCCTGCAACAGCGCGAGCTGTTCACCGGTCGTCGCATCCTTGAGCGCGGACGGCGAGGTCCAATTCGCACGCTTCGGACGGCCGCGCTTCCAGCGCGATTCTCCGCTGTAAACATCTAAGCCCGTCGAAAACGAGTCGGCATCGTTCTCTGCCTGCACAATCAACGTGTCACCGATGACGATCGGCGACGAGGCCATGCCGAGGCTGTTGCTGCAATTAGGAAAGTCATGCGACAAGCCGCGGAACCACTGCAAGTTTCCTTCGAGGTCGAGACACGCAATATCGTTGCTCGAAAAGAGAGCGAAGATGCGCTGCCCGTCACTGCATGGTGACGACGACGCAATACAAGTTTTCTGGTGCGTCATCGTGCGACCGGTCGCCCAGAACTGCCGCTCCCACAGCTTGGTCCCTTGAGCCGCATCGAAGCACAACACGTGCAACCGATCCTGCTGAAAGCCGCTTCCGCAAGTCACGATGACTTTGTCGCCGATCACAATCGGACTCGACAACCCGCGCCCCGGCAGAGCGATTTTCCAAGCGATGTTCTTGGGCGATTCGCCATCAACCCAGTCCGTCGGCAAATCCGCATCAGCCGCAACACCGGACGAGTCGTCCCCACGAAACTGCCGCCAGTCGGCGGAGCAGATCGAAACCGGAATGACACCAAGAATGAACGCGGCAATGAACCGCCAATGATTGAATCGCATGAGAGAGAATCCTTGTGACGGATTGGTCGGGAATTGGAAATTGAGAATTGAAAATTGGAGATTGAAAATTGCTGGGAACCAAAGTGGTTGTCTCGCAGAGTCGTGACGATCACTTTCAATTTCCAATTTCCAATTTTCAATCCTCAATTTTCAATTCCCCGCCAAAGGCGCGATGCCGATGCCAGACAGGTCGGCGATGCGGAGTTGGAACTCATAGCGCTGAGCCCAGTCATCGGTTTGTTCGTTCTGGCAGATCTTCAGCAGGATCGTGTTCGCTCCGGGCTTGAGTTCGCCTCGAACTCGATACTGGTCGATCGCCATGCCTCGGTGGTACTCATCGCGGCCGAAGAGCAGCTTGCCATTGAGCCACAACTTCCAGGCGTTCGGTGTGCCGAGCCGCAGTTCAATCACGCGCGCGGCCGGACTTTGAAATTCCGTCACCGCATACATCGTCGCCCCTTTGTGCGGAGCAATCTGCTTGGCGATGTTGAAGATGCCGTATTCATGATCGGTCGCAAACTTCTCCCAATGAACCTCACCCTTCTGCCCCGCGATCGCCGCCACCAGATCGAGTTTTTCTTCCGGTGGATAAACGGTGTCGAAACCTTTGAAGGCGACATTGTCGAACGGCCCGATGACCCGCCACTCGGTCAGGAATCCGAAGTGCTTCTTGAGATCAATTTCTTCTTTCAACTCTTTGAGTTGCTTGGCAATCGTTTTGACTTGATCGTCGTCGGTCGCTCCCGACAACGCCTTTTTGAAGACGACCTTCGCCGCTTCGGACTCTTTGTCTTTGAGCAGTTTTTCACCCGACTCGATCAATCGCGCCACCGCATCGCGACGGAAGTCAGGACTCGGATCGAGCAGCATTCCGGGGATCAGCCGGTCGGG
>JANNDA010001168.1:0-4861 GCA_031387195.1 Planctomyces sp.
AAAGAAGTCTCCGGCGAAGAGGCATGGAAGACGTTCGTCGTTCGCGCGGAAGGACCGCACGTTGTCGTGAAGCTCGACGGCGAAGAGGTGCTCGACTTTACCGACAAGACCGACAAGCCACTGGCTTCCGGTTTCATCGGGCTGCAAATGAACTCCGGTCTCGTGAAGTTTCGGAACGTGTTTGTGCGACCGCTCGGCGGCAAAGATCTCTTCAACGGCAAAGACCTGACCGGTTGGCGCGAGGTCGCTGGCTCAAAGAGCAAGTTTGAAGTGACCGACGGCGCGATCCACGTCACCAACGGCCAAGGGTATCTCGAATCCGAAGCGACGTTTGCCAACTTCGTCCTGCAAGCTCAGGTGAAAACGAACGGCGACGCACTCAACAGCGGCATCTTCTTCCGAGGTCTCCCCGGCAAAGAGGGTGCGTATCCCGGCTACGAATTCCAAATTCAAAACGGCATCAAGAATGGCGACCGCTTTCAACCCGCCGACTTCGGTACCGGCGCGATCTTCCGCCGCCAAGCCGCACGCTTCGTCATCTCGAACGATCGCGAATGGACCACGCTGACGCTGGTCGCGAATGGCCCGACCTTCGCGACGTGGGTCAACGGCATCCCCATCACCGTCTGGACCGACGAACGCAAACCACACGCGACCGGCAACGCTCGAGAAGGCTTGCGCCTTGATGGCGGCCACCTCAGCCTGCAAGGACACGATCCGACAACGAACCTCGACTTCCGCAATCTCCGCGCGGTGGAGTTACCGTAGTCTTGTCGCATTCGTTCGTTGTTCAAGTTGCAAACAATAGCGGCTTGAGACGGATCCGATTCTGCCCCTCGTGTATGTTTCGATATCCGGAGTAAATCACTCCATACTTCGGTAAAAACGTACCACCGCCTGCGCGATCGCAATGCTTCGCATGAGGTTCTATTGCAGGAGCAGTTTATGAGCTGGAAATCATCTGGTCGCACTCGTAGCGGATTCACGCTGATTGAGTTATTGGTGGTCATCGCCATCATCGCCGTGTTGATTGGCCTGCTGGTGCCAGCGGTGCAGCAGGCTCGTGAAGCGGCTCGGCGGTCGCAGTGTCGGAACAATCTCAAGCAGATTGGTTTGGCATTGCACAGCTACCACGATTCGAACACCGTGCTGCCGCCTGGCTGGTTCGGGATCACGGCAGCGCAGCAGGATGTGAATGGGCTTAACGGGTGGAGTTGGTGTGCTCGAATTCTGCCGCAGTTGGAAGGGGTGTCGTTTTTCAAGACGCTGAATTTCAACGTGAAAGTGGGCGATCCGCTGAATGCCGCCGCGCGGTTGAGCGTGTTGCCGAATTTTCGTTGTCCGAGCGATTTGGCTCCAGAACGCTGGACGATCAACAACTCCGGCACTTCGACACCGCTGACCGATGTGGCGGGAGCGAGTTACGCCGGCGTCTTCGGTAAGGATGAGATCGATGACTGCGATGGGCTTGCTCCCGGTTCGCCGTGCAGCAGCGACGGAGCGTTTTTCTTGAACAGCACCGTTCGCTTCGCTCAGGTCCGCGATGGACTCAGCACGACGTTGATTGTTGGGGAGCACCAGACTCGGCCCGCGTCCGGTTGGTATTACACCTGGAGCGGCGTCATCGCCGGAGGAGATCGGTCCATCGTGCGGATTCTGGGGGACACGGATGTCACACCGAATCACGATGATCTGCATCTCGATGAATTTGCCAGCTATCACAACGGCGGCTGTCACTTCACGATGGGAGATGGCTCAGTCCATTTCATCGCCAACACCGTTGATCTGTCCGTCTATCGCAACTTGAGTTCGCGAGCCGGGAACGATGTCGTGACAGAGTTTTGATGGACTAGCCCGCAGTATTCATGAGCCGACGTTAGCACGACGCGCAAGCGAGTGGCCTCAAACGAAATCACTCGCTTGCGCGTCGGGCTAACTTCAGGCACCCAGCGGTGAATTCTCCACGTCTCATAAATAATCCCGGTTAAGACGGTAGTGAATCCCGCAAGCAGAATCCGCCATCGACGACCAACGATGTGCCAGTGATGTAGTCGGCATCGTCCGAGCAGAGAAACACAGCGGCTCGACCGATGTCTTCGGGTTTGCCAAGCCGTCCCCAGGGGAGCTTCGGGCCTTCGCTAGCGATCGCGTCCGAGCCGAACGTCGTGTGTTCGCCGGGAGTATCGATCCAACCGGGTTCGATGACGTTCACATTGATGCGGTGCCTGACGAGCTCGGCCGCAATCGTGAAGGCCATGTGATTGAGGCCGCTTTTCCCTGCGTTGTAGGGGACCGATCGCGCATACGGGCGGCGCGAATGAACGCTCGAAATGAACAGGATCTTTCCGCCGTCGCCACGTTCAACCATGTGCCGCGAGACAAACTGGCTGATGTGAAACCCACCGAAGAGCGTCCCTTTGATGATCTTCTCGAATAGCTCCGGATCTAAATCGAGGAAGTCGCCGCGTCGTGAGAACGCCGGGTTGCTCACAAGGATGTCGATTCGTCCGAACGCCGCAATCGTGCGATTCACAATCGCTTCACACGAGGATCGCTCGAACGCATCGCCCTCGACGAGCACCGTCTGACGTCCCATCGCGGTGATCTCCGCGATAACAGCGGCGGCTTCCGGCGATGCCTCGCGATCATTGATCGCCACGTCCGCACCCGCGCGAGCCAACTCCAGCGCACAGCCACGCCCGATGCCGCGAGCAGCTCCCGTCACCAACGCCTTCTTTCCTGCGAGCTTCATGATCGATTTCCGTTGTCAGTTTGGTTAGATCGCAATGACCGTTCGGCTGTAATTCGCCCCCACTGACCCCGCGTCAGTGGAGCGATGACTGGAAGCTAGATAACGAGCATTTCGGATTCCCAGACGCCACCGCCGCATGAACGCTCAAGCAACCGGGAGACCCGGCGTAGTAGGTCAGCAGAACTCGCTCGGAATCAAACGGCCGAATGGTTGGATGTCCGAAGCTCCATTTTCCCATGTCTTCCCAATACTGAGCGAAGTCGATGTTCTCCAAACCTTGCGACAGCTTGGCTTGTTCGTCGTGCTCGTGAACCGTCAGGCAATCGGACTTCGGCCACGTCGCGCCGCCGTCGTGGGAGGTCCACAAACGCAAAGTTCCGGGGCGATCTCGATCGACGACAAACGTGAAGAGCCGACCGTCGTGCCACAACAACGGTGCGGCGATCTGGCCGGGGATAGTCGTCTCGACCTGCATCGTGTCACACCTGGGATCCGCTTGATCGAAGCGATCTGCTTTGATGGCGCAGTGGACAACATCAGATCAACTCGTGCATCGGCTGAATGCCGGCGTCCACGAGGTATTGCGGGACTCCCGCGCCATCGAAAATGCGGACACGACCAACGTCGAGGCCGGCGTTTTTGTAGAGCGTTGCGAAGACCTCTTGGAACTTCACGGGACGATCGACGGCGTATTCCGCAAAACGGTTCGTCTTGCCGATCGCTTGGCCCGTCTTCATGCCGCCGCCAGCCAACATCGCACACGAAACTCGCGGCCAGTGATCGCGGCTATTGTTGTTGTTGATCTTTGGAGTCCGACCAAACTCGCCCCACACGACGACCGAGACATCGTTGTCCAAGCCTCGTTCGTGCAGATCGGTGACCAGCGCGGATAAGCCTTGATCGAGCAACGGGAACTCTTCACGCGACATCGGGAAGTTCATCCCATCGCCACCATGCCAATCCCAGCGGCTGTAATTCAGCGATACATATCTCGCACCCGCTTCGACCAGTCGTCGCGCGACGCAGAAGTTTTCGATCATTCGCGGGGCACCATCGCGTATGAACTTCTCGTCGCTCTTGCCGTATCGAGCCAACACGTTCGGATCTTCTTTCGACAGATCGAGCGCTTCCGCCAGCTTCGACGTCGTCAGGATGCCCAGTGCCTGTTCGGTGTAGACGTCGATGCTCTCCATGACTCCCTTGCTGTCAGCCGAGCGGCGGAAACCATCGAACGATTTCATCAATTGATTGCGGTCTTGCAGCCGTTCGAGCGTGATCCCTTGCAGCACCATCCCCTCCGGTGAACTGCGAGCTTTGCTTCCCAACAGATTGAACGGCGTGTGCGAGACACCCAGGAAGCCCCCTTCGCCCGGCTCGCCCCACGTGCGATTGCCGACTGTGTACATCAACGCGACGTTGGGCGGGACCGCTCCGTTGGTCGGGCCTTGTAACTTGGAAATCCACGAACCGGCAGCGGGCCAACCTCCTGGCGGTTTGCGATCCGATTTCCGATGCCCCGTCATGCACTGATAACCGTCGTGCAGGCCATCCGCGTCCGAGATCGATCGCACGGGGACGAACTTGTCCATCATCTGAGCCATGCGTGGAAACAGCTCGCAGATTTCAATCCCCGGCACGTTGGTCGCGATCGGGCGAAACTCACCGCGAACCTCGATCGGGGCATCCGGCTTCAAGTCCCACAGATCAATGTGCGACGGGCCGCCCGGCATGTAGATATTGATGATCGCTTTGTGAGACGAACCGCGGCGTGCCTCGGATTCCGCTCGCAGCACTTGTGGTAATGCGAGCCCCCCCATCGCGAAGCCACCGATCGTCAAGAACCCGCGACGCGACATCCGGTCGCAGAAGCCAGTTCCCTTGTTCGTCGCACGTCCCAAAATCGTCAGCATGGCAGGTTCCAAGAACAGAAGACGGAGTGACCAGCAAACACGCACCTTACTCATCGGCAACATTTGATATTCAGGTCGCATTTAAGAGCGAGAAAGAAACGGAGTCAACACGCGAGATGTTCTCTCCGATCACCGCAAGTTCCGCGAGGCAGCACTCCAGGGGTCTGCGTCGAAAACAAAAACTGCCGGAAGGCGAAAC
>JANNDA010001215.1:0-1637 GCA_031387195.1 Planctomyces sp.
CTTCCGTGGGCGACTCGCCTGAACAACACTGGTTGAAACCATCCTTGTCCGAGAGCCGGATGCGGGAAATCCGCCCGTCCGGTTCGATGAGCGGGAGGTGGAAACGGCACACACCGCGCCACCTCTCGACTCTACGCATGACGGCGACGTCGCTTCGGTATTGCCGCAGGCTCGACGAACCGCAGCCATCGCTTCATCATTCTCGGCCCCGATCAGTTTGACTTCCCGCCTCTTGGATAAGGATCGATCTCGAATGTCTGCTCGATTTTGCTTCTGGTCAGTCATCGTCGCGACGGCCTTGCTGCTGCCGACGTGTGGCGCTGTCGCTCAGGAATCCGCCGATGGAAAACTCTTCACGCAAAAGTCGGAGATTGCTCAGTCCGCCGGTCAGCCGGTGGCAGAGAAGTCTGACAAGCCGAAGGTCAACGCCTTCGCCGACGGGCCGGCTCCCGTTTGGATTTGGGGCGCGGATCAAAATAAGAACTACTTCGTGCGGAAGACGTTCTCCGGGACGGCGCAGTTCGCGATGCTCAAAGCGGCGTGCGACAACGTCATGACCGTGTGGGTCAACGGCAAAAAAGTCGCATCGAGTTCTGAGTGGGCGAATCCCGTCGAAGCCGACATCAAGACGCTGCTCAAGCCGGGCGAGAATCTGATCGAGGCGGAGATCAAGAACGCAGGAGGCATCGCCGGCTTCGTGGCGAAGGTGGCGTTGCAGGGCCGCGACGGTCAGAACCGCTTCATCGTGACCGACGACTCCTGGCAAGTGGCCGAGTCACGCGACGCGAAAGAATGGACGGCGGCCAAAGTGATCGCCAAGTTGGAAGGGCATCCCGGCGGGAAGAACTTTGTTGATCCACAGAGCAGCGACAACGGCGAGGCACGCGATCTCTTCAATCTGCTGCCCGGCTTTCAGGTCGAGAAACTCTTCACGGTCCCGAAAGAAAAACTCGGTTCGTGGGTCAACATGACCACCGATCCGAAAGGCCGGTTGATCGTCAGCGATCAAGGCAACCTCGGCCTGTGCCGAGTCACTCCGCCAGCGATCGGCAGCAACGAAGAAACGAAAGTCGAACTGCTCGACGTGAAGATCGACGGCAAAATGATGTCCGGCGCGCAGGGACTGTTGTGGGCGTTCGACAGCTTGTACGTCGTCTGCAACGGCGGGCCGGGGAGCGGGCTGTATCGCTGCAAAGACACCGACGGCGATGATCAATTCGACAAGGTTGAGAAGCTGCGCGACATCCCCGGCGGCGGCGAGCACGGGCCGCATGCGATTCGGCTCTCGCCCGACGGAAAATCGTTGTTCGTCGCGGCGGGCAATCACACCAAGCTGCCGTTTGAGATCAAGACGAACGCTCTGCCGCAGTTGATGGGCGGGCAGCGCACCGAGCAACTGCGAGCGACTCTGCCGCCAGGCCTGACCAGCCGGTTGATGCCCAACTGGGACGAAGATGTGTTGTTGCCCCGTTATTGGGATCCCAGTGGTCATGCCGCCGGCATCCTCGCGCCGGGCGGGTGGATTTGCAAAATCGACCCGGAGGGCAAGACGTGGGACGTGTTCTCGTCCGGCTATCGCAACCAGTTCGACTTCGCGTTCAACGCGGACGGCGAGATGTTCGCCTACGACGCCGACA
>JANNDA010000583.1:0-24681 GCA_031387195.1 Planctomyces sp.
TACCTCGTCACCGCCGTTCAAGCTCATTTCAAACAACAGCCGATTCCGTCACTGCTGCCGGGCTCGTGAACGATTACCCATAACAACCACCTCAAACGAGAACTACACACGCTCTACACTACCAAGTTCACGCTCGAACAATGACCAAATATGCCACACAAATCCACTTTGAACCCTTATTTATCGACACTCAACTTAACAGCATGGCCAACAAACTCAATCACGGCAAGCTGCGCGCCATCCGCCAATCGGCGTCTTGCGATTCGAACTACTCTGGTGTAACCGCCAGGGCGACCAACAAATCTAGCCGCGACAACATCAATCAACAACCTGACCACTTCCCTACTACGCACAACAGCAAACAGCATTCGATATAAATGAATATATTTAGCCTGTGCCGTAACCCAAACCATCCCGTCGTTTGTAATCCGCCAAGCCTTCCATTCAGATGTACCACGAGCATACGAACAAGCCAAATCACCAGCCTCAACAAACCTTAGTTTAGCCTTGACTGCAATTGTAACTATTCGCTCCAAAAACGGCCTCAATTCTTTCGCCTTCGCTAAAGTCGTTTGTATGCGCCCCACACCGCCATTTCTGGCACCGTCGCACGTCAAAATGATCGCCCGACTTAAACTACGAAACAACGCCCTACGATGAGGGCTATTTCTCCCTAACTTCCGTCCCTTAATCCTGTGACGCATAATAACCCCAACAATTACATACAAATCAACACTGCCAACTCAAAACCAATCAACAACTGCACTTCATCACGAACTTTACCGCGCCAAACCGGAAATACGAGCCACCTTCATACCTAAGCGTAAACCAATTAAATGTAACCGTTCACGAACCTCTACAAGCGTCGTCTCACCAAAATTGCGAACCTGCAACAACTGGTCCTCGCTGCGCGTGACAAGATCACGTATTGTGTTAATGCCCTCTGATTCCAGGCAATTGGTAGCTCGAACCGAAAGGTTCAATTCAGCTAAACTCTGGTTCAATTTCTCCTCTAATTCTAAATCAACCGGAGAATAACCCGTGGAATCCATCATGCCACGCAACCCACTCTCAGGCCCAATTTCAGGCCCACCCTCCCGAAAAGAAACGAACGGAGTCAAATGTTTGCGTAAAATCTTTGCTGCCTCAACCACCGCCATCTCAGGCTTAATAGTTCCATTTGTCCAGACCTCAAGGATTAACTTATCGTAGTTCGTCCTATGGCCAACCCGAGTGTCCTCGATTCTGTACCGAACACGAACAACTGGCGAGAAAATAGCATCCAGCAACAACACTCCCGGCTCTTCTTCATGCAGCGCATGATACTCTGACGAAGGAACATACCCCCTACCGTTCTCCACCGTGAGCTCTAACGAAAAAGGAACATCATCCGTCATCGTGGCAATAATCAAGTTTTTGTTCAATATCTCAACTTGGTCACTACAAATGATATCAGCCGCGACAACTAACCCCTTCTGATTTTTGTCTATTCGCACCGTCTTACTCGTGGAACTATAGTTTTTAACCACAATAGACTTCAAATTCAAACACACATCAGTAATGTCTTCTACCACTCCACAGAGCGACGTGAACTCGTGCTGAACGCCATGTATCTTCGCCTTCGTAACACTGCTACCCTCCAAACTGGATAACATTATTCGCCTAAAACTATTACCGATCGTAGCACCAAAACCCCGCTCAAACGGTTCAGCTACAAACATCCCATACGTCGCCGACGCAGTATCGGCTACCATTGACACTCTACTCGGGAGCTCAAGTCCACGCCAACGAATCCTCATCTCACATCTCCGAAGTGAACCGTAACACCGAAATATATGACTAAACTCGCCTCTTTTTGGGCGGACGGCAACCATTATGAGGCAAGGGCGTGATATCCTCTATCGATCGAATTACAATCCCACAACCTTGCAAACCAGTAATGGCGCTCTCCCGCCCTGAACCAGGACCATTAACTCGAATCTCAACTTCACGCACCCCAAACTTAACCGCCCTCTCTGCGCAGATCTCAGCCGCACGCTGTGCAGCAAAAGGCGTACTCTTCCGACTACCCTTAAAGCCTGCCGTCCCTGCAGTAGCCCAACATATAACGTCGCCGTTAGAGTCAGTCATTGTAACAATCGTGTTGTTAAAAGTAGCCTTGACGTAGGCAATAGCCTTATTGACGTGCCGTCTAATTTTTTTCTTACCAGCTGCCACTCTATCCTCCCATTCAAACTGCCACAATTTAACTACTAATGTTTCATATCCTTCACGCCCTTTTTACCGGCCACTGTCTTCTTTATCCCCTTACGGGTACGTGCATTCGTACGAGTTCGCTGACCCCGAACCGGCAAGTTTCTCCGATGACGCATCCCACGGTAACACTTGATATCTTTTAATCGCCCTATGTCCTGCTGAATAGATCGCCGCAACTGTCCCTCGGATGTTACTTCTTTGTCCAGATAGCCATTAATTCTAGCAATGTAATCTTCCGGAAGATCACCCGCCCGGCAACACGGATCTATCGCTAAAGCATGACACAACCTTAACGCGGCCAACCTCCCTAGCCCGTACAGATACGAGAGAGAAATATACAGGAACTTTTCGCTAGGTATATCCACACCTTGTATACGTGGCACACTGCTCTCCCTTAACCTTGACGCTGCTTATGACGAGCGTCTAACCTACACACGACATACATCCGACCGCGACGGCGTACGATCTTGCAGCCCTCACATATACGGCGAATACTTGACCGGACTTTCACAAAACACCTCAATTGGGTTAACTACCGGCTAGCCCTGACTGATTGCGAACCAAAAGATGACTGTCTACACGCTGTATCAAATCGATCGACACCGACACGACTATCAACAGGCCAGTCCCACCGTAGAACCCTGCAATCATCATAGGGACATTTATGAATTTAGCTATCACGCTAGGTAAAATTGCAAGCAAACTCAAAAACCCTGCTCCAACAAACGTAATCCTAACCACTACTTGTTCCAGATAGGAAGACGTCCTATTACCAGGTCGATAGCCTGGTATAAAACTGCCATAATCCTTTAAGTTCTGGGCAATTTCATTCGGATTGAAGGTGACCGCTGCCCAAAAATAGGAAAAAAAGAAAATCAAACCAGCATAACTAAGGTAGTACAACGCAGGCAACACGGTAAACTGGTTTAGGTATGGTACGTCCAACCGCTCGAGTAACTGGTGATGGATATAACTAGGTATCATCAACAGGCTTGACGAAAAAATAATCGGCATCACCCCCGACTGATTTAACTTCAACGGCAAATAATGCTCAGAACCTCCGTACATCCGACGCCCACGCACATGCTTCGCACTTTGTACAGGTATTCGCCGCTGAGCTTGGGTGACAAACACGACGGCCAGTACAATCACAATGAACAGCGCAAACAACAACAACAGACGATCGACACCGTTGTCGGATCCAATAGCTACTCCGCGTTCCAACAATGGCTCCAACAGTTCAAACATTGCAGACGGCATCTGCGCCATTATTCCCGCCATAATCAATAAACTAATTCCATTGCCAATCCCAAAGGCATCTATCTGTTCGCCGATCCACATTAAAAACAATGTCCCGGAGGTCATGACTATTGCTGTTGTGATTTGGAAAAATAACGAATCATAGCCATCCAAGACAGAGCCATTTCCGGCGACTTGATTCATTGAGCTTACCCAAGCGAAACTTTGTAAAAAACCTACCACCACCGTCGCCTGACGCGTCAATTCGTTTATTCTCCTCCTACCTGACTCACCTTCTTTTTGCATCCGCTCAAGAGGCGGGTATACCGTCGCCAATAATTGAAACACGATTGAGCACGATATATATGGCATAATTCCTAAGCCGAATATCGTATTGTACCCAGCCTGAGCAGCCGAAAACAGAGACGCTGTCTGCAGCATTCCGCCCAAGACACCGAAGTGCCCATGCTGTATCTTGTCCAGGTTCTCATGCATCCTGTCTTGGTTGATAACCGACAGCGGCACCCAAAATCCCATGCGATATACAGCTAGCAGCGCAATCGTTAACAATAACTTACGACGTAGATCTGGTATCGCAAAAATAGTTGTTAATTTCTCTATCACTGTTTACTCGACTATCCTTGACGCACCGTTCCGTTTGTTGATGCGACCTACTTGAGAACGAACGTCCCACCGGTTGATTCAATCTTAAGGATCGCCGCCCGCGACGCGTAGCTAGCCTCCACCGTCAGCATCCGAGTCAATGTTCCGTCTGCTAGCACTCTAACGACCCGAGCACAGCGCGGCACTAAACCTGCTTGGCAAAGCACTTCAAGAGAAACTAACTCTACACCAACCGGTAGATCGTTCAAATCCCTTACATTAACTACTGCTACAAACTTTTGGCTCCCAAAATCGCCGGACGAAAAACCCCGTTTAGCCAAACGCCGAAACAACGGCATTTGCCCCCCTTCGTGACCGAGCCGACGTTTCGTGCCTGATCGAGAGCCGGCACCCTTGTGACCCCGTCCCGCCGTCTTACCTTGGCCACTGCCAATACCTCTACCAAGCCTTTTTCGGGACGGACCCAATCTACCAGCAAGCATGGTAATGTCATTAATCTTCATTACTACGCCACAGCTTTCTATAATTGTACGCCACGCAAGCGCGCAACTTCATCTCTAGTACGAAGGTTCTTCAAAGCCACGAATACCGCTTTAACCAACGTTACAGGACAATTAGAGCCAAAACTTTTAGTTAAGACATCAGTGATCCCAACGCAATTCATAATAGATCGCACCACTCCCCCGGCAATTATACCAGTCCCAGGACTAGCTGGAATGAGCAATATCCGCGAAGCTCCATATCTGCCTTCAACCCGATGCGGAACTGTATTGTGGACGACGGCTACTTTGATCCGCGTACGATCAGCAGACCTGCTAGCCTTTTCAACCGCAACAGGAACCTCTAGACCCTTGCCATAGCCCCAACCAACAGCACCTCTGCCATCCCCAACGACTACCAACCCTGTGAAACTGAACCGTCGCCCACCCTTAACGACACACGCGCATCGTCTTATCTGAAGAACGTGTTCAACTTGATCTGACTTGGATTCACTCACGTCAACACCCAATAACTATTTAGAAATTCAAACCTGCACCGCGAGCACCGTCCGCAAGTGCCGCAAGCCGGCCATGGTACTTATAGCCACCACGATCGAACACAACTTCAGAAACTCCAACAGCTAGACAGCGCTCAGCAACGTTCGCTCCAATAATTCTCGCCGACTCGGCATTACCACCATTCTCAACTAGACCAAGCGAACCCAACTCCAAAGTACAAGCTGAAGCCACAGTCACGCCGCGTTCGTCATCAATCACCTGTGCATATATATGCTTATTACTACGAAAAACCGTCAGACGAAATTTCCCAAACGCACTGCGCCTCACGCGATTGCGCACACGCCAAACCCGTCTCTGTTTCCGCCTCTGCAAACCTATGCTTACTGACATATTATATCATATTTCTAAATGGACACGCGGGCCGTACATTAACCGAAATTAACCACCGCTGCCAAACGCCTTGCCGGCCTTTCGTCGAACGAACTCACCCTGATACTTGACGCCTTTAGCTTTATACGGATCAGGAACTCTCGAAGCGCGAACTTGAGCAGCAAACTGCCCTACAGCCTGTTTGTCGACACCAGCAACCACCAAGTGAGTGCTGTCAGAAACGACGCAAGTAATGCCAGTCGGCGGCTGAAACACTACCGGTTTCGAGAAACCAACCGAAAGTTCAAGCCTTCCGCCCTTCAACGAACATTGATAGCCGACTCCACTCAATTCCAAACGTTTTTCAAAACCAACACTCACACCCAACACGGCATTCTGAACTAAACTGCGATATAAACCGTGCATAGCTCGATCGCCAGCACTATTTCCGCTCACAGCAACTTTCAGTGTATTCTCCAATCGCGTCACCGAAACAATCGCCGGAAGCGGAAGATTATACGCACCTTTGGGTCCCTTTACCGACATTAAATTCGGACCCAACAGAACATCAATCCCACCAGGGATCTCAACAACTTGTTTACCAACTCGCGACATCGCAACATCCGTTAAAGTTACCAAATTTCCAACAACGCTTCGCCGCCAACATGTTTATCCAAAGCCTCTCGACTACTTAACACGCCTCGATTAGTCGACAACAACAATACACCCAACCCCCCCAAAACCTTCGGCATCTCATCAAGACCAAAATAAATTCGCCTCCCCGGACGACTCACTCTTTGAATACTCCGCAAAACACGTTCGCCACTGGGGCCATATTTTAAATTCACTCTAAGTATACTACCCGCTGTCCCCTCACATAGTTTCGCCTCATAATCCCAAATAAAGCCTTCACGTTGTAAAGCTGCCGCAATCTCTATCCCAAACTTTGACGACGGAATATCAACAAAACTAGCCTCAACAGACAACGCATTTCGCATCCTTGTGGCCAAGTCGCTTACTGGATCACTAGTCATTTTATCTATCCGCCTTAACCTACCAACTAGCCTTCTTGACACCAGGAATCATGCCATCAAGACTGAGATTTCTAAAACATATTCGACACAAATGAAATTTTCTGTATACCGCACGGGGCCTGCCACACAACTGACACCGATGCTCAGTGCGAACCTTAAACTTCGGAACCTTCTTTGACTTAGCTATCTTAGCCTTTGACGCCATTTCACAAGCCTTTTCACATAAACTAACACTCATTTACGAAACGGTATACCAAGCTCAGCCAACAATAATTGGCCAGCCGAATCATTTTTTGCACTAGTCACAAAGGTAATATTCATCCCTTGTGTGTACTGCACCTTATCAGCTGGAATCTCTGGAAACACTACTTGCTCTTGAAGTCCCGTAGAAAAGTTACCACGACCATCAAATGACTTTGGATTCAATCCCCGGAAATCTCTCACGCGAGGCAACGCTAATACAATAAACCGCTCAAGGAACTCATACATTCGCCTCCCGCGCAGCGTAACACAACAACCGATTTCCATATTCTCGCGCAAACGAAAGGCCGACACCGAAATACGGGACTTCTTTATAACAGGTTTTTGCCCTGAAATTAACGCCAAGTGAGCAACGGCTTCATCGAGACGCTTCCGCTCCTGAATGGATTTACCTACCCCCATGCTAATCACGATTTTTGTCAATCGCGGCAACGCATGCGAATTAGCAATTCCGAGCTGATCAGAAAGCTTCGATACTACCACTTCGTAATAAAATTTCTGTAGACGCGCCATTTGCAATACAACCACAGACGTTAAATTGACTTACGGCAACGACCACAGACTCGCCGTTTAATGTTTCCAACAAGTTCGCATTTAGCGCGAACTCCAAAACCACATGATGCACAGTACAAAGAAACATTCGACAAGTGAATAGAAACCGGCAAGGCCACTCGCCCCCCTTGCGGACTCTTCGGATGCCCACGCTTCACATGCCTAATAGCACTCCCAATCCCATCCACTGAAACGGTACAATTAATCACATCTACCGAAATAATTTTCGCAGGCCCCTGCCCTCGATAATTGCCAGCAGTTATTACTACAGAGTCATCACGATGCAATTTCATATATCTCACCTAAACCACTTCAGTAGCCAAACTAACTATCTTCATAAACCGACGATCCCTAAGCTCCCTAGCCACAGCACCAAATATTCTTGTACCACGTGGATTCCCGTCTACATCGACCAATACCGCCGCATTGCTATCAAAGCAGACATATCCGCCATCCTCGCGTCTTTGCATTTTGCGAGTACGAACGATCACAGCCTTGGCAACCTGCCCAGACTTAACCGCGCCGCCTGGCATTGCCTTTTGCACACTAACCACTACTGTATCGCCAACTCCCGCAGTTCTTCGATTGGTTCCGCCTAATACTTTTATACATCTTGCGGTTTTAGCACCGCTGTTATCAGCGATGTTCAACATAGTCTGCATCTGTATCATATCAACACCTCATCAACTAAATCAACAACACCACATCATGCCTTTTTATTGCCACCGCGACACACAATTTTCACTAACACCCAACGCTTTTTGCTCGACAATGGCCTAGACTCGACTAACTCAACGGTATCGGAAACCTGCGCGTCCTGATGTTCGTCGTGGGCAAAACAAGATGTCTCCCGATTCAGATACTTACCAGTGTTTATATCTTTAACTCGACGAGGAACAGATACTCGGATTGTTTTCGTCATTAAAGACGAAACTACTTGCCCCACGATTCGCCGCTTCATTACACGACCTCAGAGTTAAAGCCAGACCTACAGTTAAGAGCAGTCAACACTCGTGCTAAATTTTTCCGAACTGCCCTACGTAATTGCGCACCAGCACCAGAACTAGCCAAATGCCTCAGCAAATCCAACTTCAAAGCAACTTCCGAATCTTTTAGTTGCTCAACACTTTCACTAGCCAACTTACGTATCTTCACAACATATCCCCTTGATGGCGACTAACACATCTATCTTGCCGATCTTGCCACCAAACAAACCTGAAGCGGCAATTTGTGAGCAACCCTAGCAAAACAGTCGCGAGCCGCATCCCTATTGACACCAGATAATTCAAACAACACCGTCCCGGGCTTCACCACAGCGACCCAGCGATCAGGTTCACCTTTTCCGGTACCCATACGAGTCTCCAGCGGACGCGCAGTAACAGGCTTCGAGGGAAAAATCCGTATATACAACTTACCCTCACCGCGAATATACTGGTTCGCAGCAACACGACAAGCCTCAATAGTAGCAGCGTTCACGTGGCCGCAGTCCAACGATTGCAGGCCCCAATCGCCAAAGCTAACACGACAACCCCGACTCGCGTTACCTTTTATGCGACCTCTTTGGTTTTTGCGGTGCTTGACCCGCTTCGGCATGAGTGCCATCTCGGCTCACTCCGTCTATAAAAGGTCCGTTATCAATCCACACTTTGACCCCGATGGTCCCTTGGGCAGTTTTCGCAATTGCGAATCCGTAGTCAATATTTCTCAAAATAGTGGACAAAGGCAATGATCCGCGGATCACTTTCTCCGTCCGCGACATCTCCGCGCCCCCCAACCTTCCGGACAATTCGATCTTAACCCCCAACGCCCCAGCTTCAATTACAGCATCAAGAGCTTTTTTAGTGGCGCGTCGAAAGCTGGTTCGTTTCATCAATTGCTGGGCAACATCCTCCGCTATCAGGCTCGCGTTCCTGTTAGGATTAGCAACCTCGACGATCTTGAGGTCCATACGCCTACCCGTAAGCTGCTCCAACTCAACCTTCAGTTTGTCAACCTCTTGGCCTTTACGACCTATAATGATACCAGGTCGCGCCGTATGCAAAAAAACCACCACTTGATCCCGGGTGCGTTCTATCTCAATCCGAGGAATACCAGAGTATTGATATTTCTTGTTAATAAACGCCCGAATTGAACAATCCTCACCCAACAAACTACCAAACTCTTTTTTTGGCGCGTACCAACGACTTCTCCAAGTGTCGGTAATACCCAACCGAAATCCCGTAGGTCTAACTTTTTGTCCCATCTCATCACCCGCCCTACAACATTGACTAACGAAACTAGAGCTCTGGCGCATCCACCGCTAAAAATATATGCGACAAACGTTTCCGAATTACAAATGCCTGACCGCGAGACATCGGCTGAATTCGCCTCATAATTGGGCCAGTGCCAATCTGAACGACCGTCAATACTAAATTATCAACATTTCTAACGCCTCTATCCTCAGCATTAGCCGCAAGCGAAGCGAGACATTTCATCAAAAGTCTCGCACCCCGGTTGGGCAAATACTCAAGTACACTCGCCGCGCCTCGTATAGTACGACCGCGGATCAAATCAGCACTCGTCTTTAATTTACTAGACGATATCCTCACAAATTTCGCGCTACTACGTATTTCAGTCATAGAACCACCCCAAGCTACTTAACGACAGCCTATTTCTTGCCTCTCGCACCGTGCCCGCGAAAGGTCCTAGTCGGAGAAAATTCACCTAACTTGTGGCCAACCATCTCATCAGTAACATATACAGATAAGTGCAACTTACCATTATGAACTAAAAAAGTGTGGCCGACGAACTCTGGCGATATAGTAGATCGCCTCGCCCATGTTTTCATAGGCTCACGCTTACCCACTAAATCAGCACGCTCAATTCGCTTCAACAACCCAGGATCAATAAACGGTCCTTTTTTTGCCGACCTACCCATCAAACACCTCGCAGGAATCAAGCTTCCGTAATAAACCCAGGACTAAACAACCTGCTGACCGTAGCGACGCGAACTTCTTCTACGCAGAATCGCAGATGACGTCGGCTTGCGAGGCTTGCGAGTCTTACCACCCTTAGCCAGCTTGCCTGTCGGACTACAGGGGTGACGCCCGCCAGACGACTTGCCTTCACCGCCACCCATAGGATGAGCCACCGGATTTTGGGCAACACCCCTCACGTAAGGGCGAATGCCCTTCCAGCGATTACGCCCCGCTTTTCCTATACTCACTGCATTATGTTCAATATTGCCAACGCGGCCAATTGTAGCCTTACACCCACATGGAATTCGACGCACTTCGCCGGACGGCAACGTGATCTGAGCCCAACTCTTATCTCTTGCATTCAAAACAGCCGCCACGCCAGCCGCACGACATAACTTTGCGCCCCCACCTGGCGTCATTTCAATATTATGAATCATCATACCAAGCGGGATCTTTTCAATCACCATATTGGCCCCGACGACCGGATCAGCATGCGACCCCGTCGACAGTATATCACCACTCGCCATTCCATCTGCAGCCAAGATAAATCTCTTTTGGCCATCCGTATACTGCAGCAGCGCCAATCGAGCTGAGCGACAAGGATCGTACTGTATAGACAAAACCACGGAGTCCTCGCTCTTATTTCTAAAAGCGTCAACCACCCGCATCATTCTCTTGTGTCCACCACCACGGTGACGCGAAGTAATCTTCCCTTGATTGTTTCTACCGCCATGTTTTTTTTGCCGCCTCAACAACGACTTCGGCGCAACCGACTTGGCAGTCAAATCCGCGAAATCGCTGACACTACCAGCACGTCGACCAGCACTAGTAGGATTGTATTTTCGAATTCCCATTTATTCTTCCAACACTAGACTATACTGGCAATGTTTCGTTTTTATTCACCGTTACAATCGCTTTCTTCCATGCACGACTATAGCCGTGATGGGATTTGTAGCGAACTGCGCATTCTTTGTGCAACTGAGTTGACACTGAAGCGACCTTCACACCAAATGCTTCAAGTACAGCCAACCGAATATCACTCTTGGTTGCACATACAGGCACACGAAATGTAAATTGATTTTGAATTAAGCGCTGCTGCGTGGACTTTTCAGTCACCAGCACCCCCAAAAGCACTTGATATATTTCTAGCGTACACCTGCCGGCCATAATTACCCCACAGCTCCTGGCGACTTATATCTTGAATCGCTCCAATAAATCAGAAAGTGCCTCACGCGTCAGCAAAACAACCCTATGTTTTATCACATCATACGAATTCAGCCATTCAGCGGTCGTCAACGTAAGCCCGGGAATATTACGCGACGCCAGCCAAAGAGGCCGACTATAACCACCAACTACCAACAAACAGCTTTTTTCACCGACAGAAAAACACCTCAAAAGATCAGCTATCACCTTCGTCTTAGGCGTGGATATCCGCAATTGATCAACAACAGACACATCACCCGCATTGAACTTACCAGCAATCGCCATACGCGTAGCGACCCTCAGCGCCTTTTTAGGCAGTCGATAACCCCAGTCCTTCGAAACCTTCCCAAACGCACTTCCTCCACCTCGACGCAACGGTGTACGCTTCTGTCCCATGCGAGCATTGCCAGTGCCTTTTTGCCGAAACATTTTTTTCTTGCTGCCAGAAATCAACCCCTTGGTCTTAACCGCAGCGGTGCCCTGGCGACGACATGCCTCATACATCAAATAAGAGTCACGCAGCAACCGAGGCACAATTGTCACAGCAAAGACCGCTGAATCGAATTCAGCAAACTCAATCTGCTGTCCAGCAGTATTTTTAATTTCAATCGATACCATACCGCACCTAGGCAATAAACACACTCAACAAAGCCACGAACCACAAAACTACAACGCCGAGCGAGGTGGCTCTTTCGGAAAACGAACCACAACCAACCCACCGTTAGGACCAGGCACCGCACCATGCACCAACATAAGGTTCTTCAGCGAATCAACCGCAACCAATCTTAAGTTACGCACAGTAACCCGAGAAGAACCATATTGCCCAGCCATTTTCGCACCCTTAAAAACACGCCCCGGAAAAGTGTTTTGCCCCACAGAACCACCAGAGCGATGCACTTTCTTTACGCCATGCGAAGCACCTAGCCCGGAGAAATTATGGCGCTTCATCACGCCCGTAAATCCGCGACCTTTAGTCGTTCCAATAACGTCCACGAACTGCTTGCCAGCAAACAGATCGACCGAAAGGAGATCACCAGATTTAACATCAAGCAAAGGGGACTCAAGGCGAATCTCCCGAACCACCCGAGGAGGTTCGCCGCCAACTCTGGCAACCGCTGCCGGACCACGGGACTTCGACAACGGAGACAAATCCAACTCCACCACCTGCCCTCGCTCCGACCGCGACGCCAATCTTCGCGGCTTTTCCTCAAACGCCAGTTGAATTGCGTCATACCCATCCAGCAGGCCACCCTTAACCCGCAACACCCTGCATGGCCCTGCCTGCACCAACGTCACAGGAATGGCGCGGCCATCCTGCCCAGCAACCTGCGTCATCCCAACCTTGCGACCCAAAAGAAACATCTACGCCTCACAATCTGCAAAAACGCCACCCCACAGCAAGCTAGTCGCCGGAATCACCCATGCAGGGAGGAAGCCTTAATTTTAATATCTACGCCCGCCGGTAGCGTAAGGCGATTTAGCGCATCAATCGTTTTGCCAGTAGGCTGGACAATATCAATCAAACGCTTATGCGTGCGAATCTCGAACTGCTCGCGAGATTTCTTGTCGATGTGAGGACTCCGCAAGACCGTATATCGCTCAATTCGCGTCGGTAACGGAATCGGCCCGCGAACATCAGCGCCCGTCCGCTTGGCGGTATCGACAATTTCCGCCGCCGACTGATCCAAAACAGAGTGATCGTAAGCTTCCATTCGGATTCGAATACGCTCTTGGCCCATGCTCGTAACCGACCTCTGTTTGCTGTAACTGCCGTTAACGGCTGATGATAAAGTTGCAACTGCTGTCGTTCGGTGTCAGCCGAATGATTTGGCAAGCGGGTATCGTAGTGGTGAGGAAATTTATTGTCAAACGAGGCGAGGAGCGGCACTGACACTATCTTGATTTCTGTACGAAGAGTTATTTGTGCCATTTTCGGGGAGTTTTTGCATTTAGGTGGCATCCTACAACTGTGCGATCGTGGTCCCGCCCTGAGTTATTGTCGAATGTTGTGGACGAGGTGGTGAGGCAGGCGGCGACATTGGGGACGAAGATGCCTGGACCTGCCCAAGGATCGCGTGCGATGTGTCAACATAAACACCGAAGTATTGACTACCGAACAGGTTCCTGGGAATCGGGCAGCAGGCATGAGGGATTGGGGGGGGAGTTTCGCCGCGCGCAGTCGATTCGTTTTTTCATAGACGGACCGCGGCGCAAAATGCCCCCCGCCGCCGCAAAAATCTTTTGGCCCTTGGACGATCCCCTCATCAGTCATGCGGCCGCCGCCTCGAAGTCGACCGGCGAGACGTAGCCCAACGACGAGTGCAGGCGTTTGCGGTTGTCAAACACTTCGATGTACTCGAACAGGCTCGCGCGCGCTTTCGTCCGGGTTTCATAAACTTCGTGATGCACCAGTTCCTTCTTCAACGTCGCGAAGAAACTCTCGGTCGGAACGTTGTCCCAGCAGTCGCTGCGGCGGCTCAGGCTGCATTTGAGGCCGTGGTTCGTCAGCGTGCGTTGATAGTGCTCGCTGGCGTACTACACGCCACGAGCCGAGTGCGCGATCAAGCCCGCACCAGGAAGTTGTCGAGACACCGCCATCTCCAACGCATCGACCGCCAACCGGCTGTCGATCCGCTCCGACATCGACCAGCCCACCACCTTGCGAGTGAACAAGTCCAGCACCACCGCCAAGTACAGCCAGCCTTCCAGTGTGCGATGTACGTGATGTCTGCCACCCACTTCTGATTGGCCCTCTCCGCCGTAAAATCTCGAGCCAAAATGTTCTCGGCCACGGGATACGAGTGATTGGAATCGGTCGTCGTCACGCGGAACTTCCGCGAGGTCTTCGACCGAATCCCCGCCGCACGCATCACCTTGGCCACCGTCTTGCGATCGCACGGAGTACCTCGCTGCAACAACATGCGATGCACTCGCACCGCACCCTATGTCTCGCGACTGAGGCGAGGCACTTCGCGAACTTCCTGAGTCAACGCCGCACGCCTCTTGGCGGTCGCGCTCGGCGGGCGTTTCCGCCAAGAATAAAACCCGCTGCAAGAAACTCGCAGCGCCTCGCATTGAATCAAGGTCGGCCACTCATTCCGGTGCCGCTCGATGAAGGCGTCTCTCATCGCAACTCCTTCACGAAGAAGGCCGTCGCTTTTTTAAGATCTCGCGTTCCATCCGCAGCCGATCGTTCTCGGCGTGCAGACGACGAACTTCCTCTTCCAGCGCCGACGGCTAAGCCTTCGCCGAAAACGCCTGCGAGCCTTCTTCGGCCAATTGATCCCGCCACTTCCGCAACAGGTTCTGACCAACCTCCAATCGCCGAGCCGCCTCCGCGAAACTCAGCCCTTGTCGAGACACCAACGACAAGGCCTCGACCTTGAACTCCCTCGTAAACACTCGACGCTTCGACATGAACTTCGCTCCTCACGCGTCACAATACACGCACGCAAAACGTGGGCAAGTCCATGGATCGCGCCACTCGCAATCCGTACTTTCGGGCCGGAGTGGATCAGGGCCGGCAGGTGATCTATGCCGCCTGACCCGCGAAAGAGTCTGGAAGGCATTCGCCGTGCGGCGGCGCTGATTGCGAAGTTCGCCAATAGTCGATCGTTCGACGACAATATGTGCCGACCAAATGTTGCACGCAGCCATCGAACGCGAGTTGATGATCGTCGGTGAGGCAATGACACGCCTCTCCAAACCCGCTCCTGAGCTGACCGATCAGCTTCCGGAGAGACAGCAAATCATCTCGCTCTGAAACATCTTGGTGCATGGTTACGACATCGTTGACGATGCCGTCTGTTTGGGGCATTGTTCAAAATCATTTACCGTTGCTGGTGAAACGCATCGACGAAGCAGGTATGCCGAAAACGAATAAAATGAGACGGAAGGCTGCGGCAACCCCGCACACGACCCTTTGGTTCTTGTCCTTGGTCGCAGAGCGACAGCCGTGGGCCACCGTGGGTTTCGATCTATCCGCCTCGGCGGAGCCGTCACGCCAAACCTTCTCGTCGCGGAGCGACAATTGAACCATCGCCACGCCCTCGGCCGCTCAAGTAATGCGTGTCGTTGTCACCACACATCTCCGCAACGACCGGCGTCTGCCAATCTCTGGCGAAGTGGATCGTTCCACGGAAACTGGCTTTGCCGACACGCTCGACAGCGTTGCGTGACTTTGACTGAGCCGGTCGAATATCACGTCGGTAGAAATAATCGGCTTCGATCGAAATCGCGATGAGGTTCCTGTTGATGCCAGAACAAGACATCGCTCCAACGTGTGAAACGAAAGCGGCAAATAACCCAGAAATTATGGTCTACACGCTGTGGCAGATCACCGGATATGCGTTGCGTCTGGGAGCACTGGGCTTTGGTGGGCCGGTGGCGTTGGTTGGGTACATGCACCGCGACTTAGTTGAACAACGGAAATGGATTTCTGAAGCGGACTACAAAGAAGGGCTGACACTGGCTCAGCTCATGCCCGGACCTCTGGCGGCACAACTAGCGATTTATTTGGGCTATGTGCATTACGGGGTCTTGGGAGCCACGCTCGTTGGAGTCGGCTTCGTGCTGCCATCGTTCTTGATGGTTGTGGCGTTGGGTTGGGCTTACGACCTTTACGGCGGTTTGCCGTGGATGCAGGCCGTGTTTTATGGCGTGGGTGCCAGCGTCATCGCGATCATTCTCATCAGCGCTTACAAGCTGACGCGAAAGACGATTGGCAAAGACCGTCTCCTGTGGATGATTTATCTCGTGAGTGCCGTGGTCACGATTGTCACTGAGTCAGAATCGGTGTGGTTGTTTCTGGGTGCGGGAGCGCTGACTTGGTTGGTGAAGACACCTCCGAAATTCGGGAAGTCGAACCCCGCCATTCCGGCGTCGCCGCAGACCGGTACTCATGAGGCCGTACCTGCGAACAATCCGCCACAGACATCCTCGTTGCTGATTCCGCCGTTGACCTTGTTAGGGTGGATGCCGATTGCCTCGTCGAAAACGCTGCTGCAAATATTCTTGTTCTTCACGAAAGCAGGAGCCTTCGTGTTTGGCAGTGGGTTGGCCATCGTCCCGTTTCTCTATTCGGGTGTCGTGAAGGAATACGGTTGGCTCACCGAGCATCAGTTTTTGGACGCGGTCGCGGTCGCCATGATCACTCCCGGACCAGTGGTCATCACCGTGGCTTTCATCGGATATTTGGTCGCAGGTTTGGCAGGCGCGACGGTTGCGGCGTTGGCCACATTCTTGCCCTGTTATTTACTGACGATCATTCCGGCACCGTACTTCAAAAAGCACGGCAAACGACCGGGAATTGTCGCCTTTGTCGATGGCGTCACCGCAGCAGCCATCGGTGCGATTGCCGGTTCGGTTCTGATACTCGGTCGGCGGACGATTTTTGAAGACGGCTGGACTCTGCAGATCCCCAAAGTCGTGCTGTTATGCGTGACGCTGGGTTTGCTGCTGAAGTTCAAGAAACTACCAGAGCCGATTATCGTCCTCGGTGCAGCGATCGTGGGGCTGCTGCTGTTCCCGTTCGTGCATCCGTGATTTCGTTGCGAGAGATCAGTAGATCAACTCAGCAGCGGGGGGATCAGCTCACGGGCTTGAAGCCCATGTCTTTGAACTGGGCCGGATCAATCGGCGATGTCAATTTAACGGTCACGATTTCCTGCCACGGGACGATGACCGCCCGAGCGCCTGTGATGTCTGGGCGGTCGCGCTCCAGTAGGACCATGTGCTCGGAAATTTGGAAACTGCTAAAGGCAATCGGGTCGTTGATCGTTGTCACGACGATTCCCACTTTGGGAATCGAAACCGGCCAGCGTTGAAAGAGCATCTTCCAAGCGAGGATCTTTTCCATGCCAAGCACCCCCTCGCTGAAGCGGGCCGTTGTTGCCGACCTCGTGATCAGCTTCGCTTCCCGCAACGCGTTTCACGATCCAACCATCAATGAGAAAACCCGAGCAACCTGAGAGGCTGCTCGGGCTTCCAACGCGAATGACCCCAAGGGGATTCGAACCCCTGTTGTCGGAATGAAAATCCGGTGTCCTAGGCCTAACTAGACGATGGGGCCGAAAATCGGGCCACACTTTAGGGCCTACCAAGCGACTGTCAAGCCGCCTGGAACCGTGACTTATTCGGGAGCAGATTTTTCGGCAGCAGCCGATGTTTCTGCCGCAATCACCGATTCTTCCTGCTGAATTGACGCCCAGATTTCGCTGCGATGAACGGGGACATCGCGCGGGGCTTGAATTCCCAAACGAACTTTGTCGCCGCGGACTTCGATCACCGTGACGACAATGTTCTCGGCGATAACCACGCTCTCATTAGGCTTACGGGACAGGACTAACATGGCCGGTGAATCTCCAAAATCCCCATCGCTGGAATCGCATCAGGTGCCCCATTGGACTCGCTGCCGAGATGAGTACGAAATTAATTCGTTTGGCATCAAAAATGTTTGGCGGAATTCTAGTCACGCATCCCACTTGGTCAAGGAGTGGCAGTATGGCGTTCACTTGACATACCCAAGTGCACCCTTCACTGGCTGCGGAACTTGGCTATATCCTCCATCTCCGCACACTGGATGAGAACCCTTCTGGTCGTTTGCGTTGTCATTGCCTCGCTGATAGCCATCCGTGCGACTACCTTACATCGTTTCTTTTAGACGTGTGATTCGTTCTGTCTCAATCCATCGGGCCACTGTTTGAGCACTTATTTACTGTTTGATCGCTTATTTGAAGTGGTGTCGATTTTGAATTGATCGGAGTGGAATGTCCGACACTCAGTGGGAGACCTCGGATGATTTTTGATCCTAATGTCACCGCTAACGCGCTCGCTCATCATATTTTGGTGGTCGAAGACGATCCTGCGTCAGCCGATTCGCTGAAGGCGCTGCTGGAAGCAAACGGCTTTCGAGTGCAACTGGCGAAGGACGGCGGGCAAGCTCAATCGGCGTTCCGGATGCGACGACCCGACTTTGTGATCACGGACCTGATCCTGCCGGGCGAAAATGGTTTTGAACTGATTGATCGCATGAAGCGTTTGGATGAAACGGTCCCGGTTCTCGTTTTGACAGCAATTGCGCTCGATGAGTCCAAAACGTTGACCGATCGCCTTGGTGCCGATGGCTACATCACCAAGCCTGTGGCGTCGGATTTTCTTTTGGAAGAAATCCAGTCGATCGCCCAGCGAGTTTGGGAGCGGACGCATCTTGGTCAGCAAAAGGAAGAGAAGCGGATCAGGTTCAATTGCCGCTGCGGCAAGAAATTCAAAGTCAGTCCCGTGCATCGCGGGCGGACGCTAACATGCCCCGACTGTGGCGAGCCGCTGATTGTTCCTCGGTACGAATGACTTGGTCGCCACGCTGAGCTTTGTAGCGAGTCTTTTTTTCGTTAGGTGGGCAGAGCGTTCGCGATGGCTGTTCTCATCATTCTTTCTGGCAAGCATCAGGGCAAACGGCTCACGGTTCCTGACGGAGAGGTTGTGATTGGCCGAGATGAAACGTGTCAGGTTCGGCTGGCGACGAACGAGGTCAGCCGCTTTCACTGCCGAATTCGTAGCCAGAATTCGCGAGTGACTGTCAGCGATATGAACAGTCGCAACGGGACTCTGATCAACGACGTGGCCATTCAGGGCGAGACGGTGTTGGTTCCTGGGGATATCTTGCGAATCGGCCCGGCCTCATTTCAGTTGGCCGGCAAGAAAACGGAGTCGATTCCAGGAAAGAAGAGTCCCTCGGACGACAGTATCTTGGATTGGTTGGCCGACGAAGAGGAAGTCGGGCAGGCGGGCGATACGACGATCATTCCACGAAAGTCGATACCGGATCGAGCCCCTGAATCGTCGCCATTGCCCGCGAGTAACATCTCATCTGAGACTCCCCTGCCGCCGCAGAAAAAGTTCAAGACGGTTGGCGACGAGGGTGAGGACATCATCCAGCGGCATTTTGAATTGGTTCAAGACGGTAAATTGCCGAAGCGGATTCCGGCCTTGAAGCCTCAGTAGCTGAAGTTTCAGCAACATTGAACGACGACCAGAAAGTTGTGGCGAATGCGGATTATTGCAGGGCGGTATCGACGACGAAAATTGATGGCCAATCCCGGCCTGACCACTCGCCCGATCACGGACTTCGTCAAAGAGACGCTCTTCGGTCGCTTGGAAGACGATCTCGTCGGCAAAAAAATCGCCGACATTTTCTCCGGAACGGGGACCATCGGTTTCGAGGCTCTGAGCCGCGGTGCCACGAGTGTCGTGTTCATCGAAAAGGACGGGACCGCGTTTGATCTGCTCAAACGAAACGTGGCCATGCTAGGGGTCGAGTCGGACTGTCTCTGTTGGAAGACAGACATCTTTCGCTGCTCGTTCCGTCCGAAAGGGGATGGACCAAGGTTTCTGCCGTTCGACTGGATCTTCTTCGATCCGCCGTTCGAGATGATCGAAGACCTGAATCCCGGGTCCGAGATATTCCGAGTCCTGCGGCAATTGTCGAGAGTTGATATCAGCTCACCGGATGCTCGGCTGGTCCTGCGGACGCCGGCTCGCGTTGAGTTTCAGATGCCTTCCATGTGGGAATTGGAGAAGCACTGGCCGTTCTCACGCATGGAAGTGTTCGTCTACCGCAAGAAGCTCGATGCGCCGGAGTCGTCTGAGTTGCCGTCAACCGCGCTTGCCGACGACAGCACATCAATCGAAGAGGGCGAGCATTCACCTGCGAGTGCTGAGTCAGAAACGGGGTCCTGCTGAAAATGTGGCGCACGCGGCACGCGTGCGTCGTTTTTTTAGGCTGGCACGCGAACCGCGTGGGCCACAGGAGTTTCGCATGAGCGTTCTCGACCGGTTTCGTCTGGACGGAAAGCGGCTCTTTATCACCGGCGGAAGCCGCGGACTGGGCCGCGAGATGGCGCTCGCCATCGCCGATGCGGGTGCCGACGTGGTGCTTGTCGGACGCGATCCAGAAAGTCTGAAAGCGACCGCTGTCGATATCCGCCAGCTCGGACGAACGGCCGATGTCATCTCCGCCGACATCGGCGTTCCGACCGATTGTGAGCGTGCTTGTCGGCAAGCACTCGATCAATTCGGGCCGATCGACATTCTCATCAACAATGTCGGCGGCCGTCGGGTGAATGTGCCGGTTGAGGATCAATCGCTCGAACAGTGGCAACAGATTTTGGACATCAATCTGACGAGCACATTCCTTTGCACGAAGCTGATTGGTGGCGCAATGATCAAACGCAAGCTCGGCGGGCGCGTGATCAATATCGCGTCGATTTCGGGGATGGTCGCCAATCGAGGGATCGGCGGTCGTAGCTACGAAACTTCAAAGGCCGCAGTGATTCAATTCACACGCGCGGTGGCGACCGACTGGGCTCCGCACAAGATCACCGTCAACGCGATCTGTCCCGGCGGTTTTATGACGGAGCCAAACGTGCGTTGGGCGTCGCAAAATCCGCAGGTCATCGAAACGTTCAAACAGCAAATCCCAATGGGGGACTTCGGTCAGCCGGAAGATCTGGGCCCGTTGGCGGTGTACCTCGCGAGCGATGCCGCTCGATACGTCACCGGTGCGGCAATCGTGATCGATGGCGGATACACGCTGTGGTAATTGCCCCCGCCGATCCCGGTCGGTGGAATCTACACAACTTGTGTTCGCCCCGAAGGGCAACGCCGGGGCTTGAGGTTTGAATGAAAACGCAGCAGCAACCGTTTGTGGTTTTCGGAGGCAGTTCCGGTTTGGGAGCTGCGTGCGTGCATCGGCTGTCCGAAGCCGGCGGTATCGGTGTCATTGCCGATCTCAAGCCGCCCACCGAATCGCCGACAACAAACACCGCCGCATCATTCGTCTTTCAGCAGACCGACGTGACCGACGGAGCCTCCGTCCAACATGCGCTCGCTCTCGCTGCGGATCGCTGCGGCCCGGTGCGCGGCGTTGTCATCTGCGCGGGGATCATTCACGGCGAACGGATCGTCGGAGCGGATGGGCCATTTGATCTCGCTGTCTTCCGGCGTGTCATTGAGGTCAATCTCGTCGGCACCTTCAACGTGCTGCGACTGGCCGCCGACGCGATGCGGAACAATCCGCCGAACGACGACGGCGAACGAGGCGTCATCATCACCACCTCTTCGATCGCTGCCGAGGAAGGTCAAGTCGGACAAGCGGCGTACTCGGCATCGAAGGGAGGCGTCGCGTCACTCACGCTTCCCGCCGCCAGAGAGCTCGGCCGCTTCGGCATTCGAGTTGTCTGCATCGCTCCCGGCGTCTTCGAGACTCCAATGATGCAACAAGTCCCAGAGAAGACTCGGCAATCGCTCGAATCGCAGATCCCCTTCCCACCGCGTTTCGGCCATCCCGAAGAATACGCCGCGCTGGTCCAGCACATCGTCGAAAACCCGATGCTTAACGGCACGGTGATCCGCCTCGACGGCGGGATGCGCATGGGGGCGCGGTGACGATCGTAGCGGCGGGGGCTCGCCTGCCGTTTGATTTGAAGAAAACGGGCGAGCCGCCTGTTCTACGATTTCAATACCGCCTTCGCCGCAGCGACGACCGAGCTGTCATCATCGTTCAACGATTGCAACGCATCTTGAACGCGCCGAGCCGACTGTGTGAGAAACAACTTCGCGGCCTCGGCATCCCACGGTGAATGGTGCGCCGGAGCGACCTCGCCTTGCAGTTCCGCGTCACGGCGGCTGAGAACGCAGGCGGAGGCAAACAGCTCCATCGACGCATTGGCGATCCGTTCCTGAACCAACTGCCGTTCGAAGATTGCTTCGCGATGTCGCATCAGACTGCGTTCGACCGCGAGACCAAACCGGCCGATCCAGAGCCCCAGCGTTTGCGCGTGTCGTGTCAGTTCCGGCGAGCGGACGGGAACGACGGGCGAAGACACGCGTCGCTGAAGTTCGCTGACGGCGAAACGGCTCAGTGTGCCGAGTCCCGACCACGGTTGATGCAGAGCCTGCCACACAGAACGCAGATGCTCGCCCGGTTCGCGCATGCCGACCAGAGCGATGAACGATGTCAGCACTTCGTTCGCACCCTCGCCGATTTGGTTGATCCGCGCGTCGCGCAACATGCGTTCGAGTGGCTTGTCGCAGAAGTACGCCGCTCCGCCGTAAATCTGGAAGGCGTCGTTCACGATCGTCCACAGCACTTCGGTGCTGTAAACCTTCAGCATCGCCGTTTCGAGCATGTAGTCCTCAAGGCCACGATCGATCAGCCCGGCGGTGACGGTCGTCATGGCTTCCATCGCGTAGGTCCACGCGGCCATCCGAGCCAGCTTCTTTTGCACGAGTTCAAATTCGCCGAGCGTCCGCCCGAATTGCACTCGCGAGCGGGCGTGATCTGCGGCCAGTTGCAGGCAGGTCTTCGCCGCTCCGGTGCAGCACGCGCCGAACGTCGTGCGGCCGTAATTGAGCACCGTCAGCGCGACTTTCAATCCTTTGCCGAGCGGTCCCAAAATGTTTTCACGCGGCACGACCAGATTTGTAAACGCGAGCTTGCCCGTCGCGGTCCCTCGAATGCCAAGCTTCTCCATGCGCGGCTCGACGACGTGGAAGCCCGGCATGTCCGGCGTGACGAGAAACGCCGTGACGGCGGTTTCCGACTTGCCTGGCACCGGCGTGCGAGCCATCACCGTGAGCACATCCGCAATCGCGCCGTTCGTGATGTACCGCTTTTCGCCATTGAGCACGAACTGCAAACCATCGGCCGATGGGACCGCCAGCGTCTGCACGTTCGCCGCATCGGAGCCCGCTTCCGGTTCCGTCAGCGCGAACGCACCGAGCTTCTGGCCGCTGATCATGTCCGGCAGCCAGCGCCGTTTTTGATCTTCGGTGCCGAACAGCAACAACGCGCGCATCCCGATCGAATGATGTGCATTGACGAAGATCGATGTCGCACTGCACCGCCCGCCCAACTCTTCCAGAATCCGGCAGTACGCCAACTGTGAAAACCCGCGTCCGCCGATCGCTTCCGGAGCCGTCATGCCGAGCACACCTAAGCGGCCCAGTCCGTCAATCACCTCGCGCGGGATATCGGCTTGCCGGTCGATCGTGTCGGGATGCAGATGCTGGTCGCAAAATGTTTCCAACTCAGCGAGCGATGCATCGACTCGCGGCTGATCGGTCGGCGACAGTCGCGGGTACGAGCGAAACAAATCGGCGGGAAAGCGTCCCCAGAACAATTCCTTCGCCGCACTCCGCAGTTGCGGCCCCGAAAAGAGCAGTTCCTCCGCTTGCCGGATTTGTTCCTGTTCACGCTCTGCTGCCGACTTTGTTGCCGTGCTCATGAGGTCCCCCTTAATCTCAAAGGCATCCTGTTCTTGCTCCAAAGGAGCAGCACCACTTGTCAGGGTAGATCGGTCCCGTCGTCGGGCAATGCGGTAAAACTAACTGGCTCCGGAGGCCGAAAAACAGCTTACGGCTCAGACCACGGTGAGGGATCTTGTGCTCGACCAGATCGGCTACCCAAATTTCGTCACGGGTGCCGAGGTCCGCCATCGTCAAGTTGACCAGTTCAGGCAGCCTCGCTCCCGTCGCCAGCATCAAATCGAACAAGTCGCGGTGATGTCCGGTCAAGCGAAGACGAGCGGATTCAATGTGCTCATCGGATACCGCCTCTCGCCGTTTCTTGTCGGGAGCCAATTGCGTCCTATTTTCAACGGCGGGACGGCTGTCAGAGCCTGTCACGTCGCCACTGGGATCAGTCTGTTGCTGACTCCCCATTTGAAAATTCTGCGAACGCGGTTCGTTGAGGCATTGCAGAACCCGCGTGACCAACGAGATCGGCTTTGTTTCGTGGAACCAGTGACACGATTCAAGCAGGCTCTTTCACCGCACTGCCGAACCTCGGCAGGTAACTTTGTCTCGCTCAAGCGTTAGAGCAACGACCTAAAGTTATTGGCTTTACGTCATTTCTCCAGTTCTCAGTTTCAAAATGCGGTCGAGAGGATTTGAACCTCCATACCCTTGCGGGCGCTAGCACCTCAATCAACTGTTCAACCGTCACGATTCAAGCTGAAAACACTACGTTTCACGGCATTCTATCGGATTTATTCACTCTCGCAATCTCTCTTATTTAATCGCGTTTTTTCGCGGTTTCTTGTGGTAAACGGCTCGGAAAGTGGTAGCGGTGGCAGTGACTATTTGGCCATTAAAACGCACTAGGCCAGGAGATTCGATGCCTCGCGTTTG
>JANNDA010001248.1:0-2790 GCA_031387195.1 Planctomyces sp.
GCGGGCGATGACTTCATCAACAGCGATGGCGGAGCCGACTTCGTCAGCGGCGGTGACGGCAACGATTCGATTCTCGGTGGTGAATTGAACGACGTCCTGCAAGGTGGCGACGGCAACGACACGATCGACGGCCAGTCGGGCAACGACACGATCGACGGACAAGTCGGAATTGACAATCTGTTTGGAGGAGTCGGCAACGATCGGGTTCAAGGTGGTGACAATAACGACTTCGTAAATGGCAATGCCGGTGATGACACTTTGGAAGGCGGTCTGGGAAGCGATCGGATACTCGGCGGCAACAACAACGACACGATCTATGACGATTCCGAATTAGGGGCTACCGATCCCGCCGGTGCAGACACGATTTTGGGACAAAGTGGCAATGACACAATTATTGCAGTGAGCGGCCCGGATTCGGTGGATGGTGGACTGGGGAACGACCTCATCGACAACCGCAGCACAATAGTTTCGGTCGGAGATACTCGGCTTGATCCTGAAGGTGATAGCGGCACGACCAACATGGTCTTCACGATTACCTTGAATTCAACTCTGAGCCGACCAGTGATCGTGACCTATTCGACGTCCGATGGAACCGCGACTCGCACAGTGGGTGGTACGAATCCACAAGACAACGAAGACTATGTCGCAGTGACCGGAACGGTGACCTTCGCACCTGGTGAAACCGTGAAAACGGTGAATGTCCCGATCGTTGGCGATACGTTGGATGAGTCAGACGAAGAAACCTTATTTCTAAATCTGACCGCAGCCACGAATGCAACAATCTTTGACAACCTTGGCGAAGGTCGCATCGTCGATGACGATGGCGCAGCGGTCACGGATCTTGATATCGAACTGCTGTTTGACGACACGAGTTCATTTAGTTTTATTGGGCCAGATGTGCAGACTGCGTTCGCCAGTGTGATCACACAATTGCAAACGGCGTATCCGGGAGTGAGTCTCGGATTTGGTGTGGCTCGGTTTGAAGCGTTCGATACTGGAAATGGTGGAGACGCTCCATTCATTCTCAATCAGCCAATCATCACGACGACAACACCTCAGTTTCAGGCCGCGATCGATGCCGCCTTGCTTCGAAATGCACCGGGCTTCGGTGCAGGAGAAGAATCAGCCTTCGAGGCGCTGTTTCAATCCGCGACTGGCGTGGGGTTGGACGGAAACGGGGATGGTGACAGAACGGATACTGGACCTGCGGGACTCGTCAGTACGCAAACTGCCGTGACATCAGGGGCCGACATTCCTCCATTTGCCACATTCCAAGCAGACTTAACGGGGCCGGTTCTTCTGCCCACAGTCGGCGTGGCCAGCGCGACGGATGGAATCGGATTCCGCCCAGGAACACGTCATATCATTTTGCTGGCTTCGGATAGCCGCGCCTTGATGCATAACGATGACCTCCAAACAACATATACAGGAGCTGGAGGAGTCACGGTTCCAGCCTCGGTTTTTGCGGCAGGGTCCAGTACCACTTCGTTCGTACCTGTTCCCGCCGCTGCTGCGGGAATTCAGCGAACGATAAACGCATTACTTGCTCAAAATATCCAGGTCATTGGCTTGGGAAGTACCTTTTTCGGAACCTCTCCTCGTGCAGAACTCACTGGAATTGCGCTATTGACCGGAGGATTGAACAACACGCCCAATCCGATCCCCGATGGTGCAGGCGGGAATATTCTTCCAGGACAACCACTTTACTTTGAAGTCCAGCGGGGAAATCCTACGGCGCTGGCTGATCAGATCGTGCAAGCGGTTACTGGCAGTGGAAACGCAGTACCACCACCGCCACCGGCCCCCCCTCCACCAACCCCACCACCGACTGGCTTTCAGGGAGACACGGTGTTGGGCAGTGACGGGGACGACACAATCTTTTCTGGCAGCTTCGATGACATCATCAGTGGCGGTAGCGGTAACGATTTCATTGATGCTGGCGCGGGGAACGATAGCGTTGCCGGTGGAAGTGGGGCCGACACTCTCTTTGGACAAGGCGGTGACGACACGCTCAATGGCCAAAGTGGCAACGACATTCTTGATGGTGGAGACGGCAACGACACGAATATTTGGGAGGGAGCCTCCAACGGCAATGACGTGTTGGGTGACACGGTCGGTGACAACACGTTGCTCGTGCGTGGCAACGGGGCCAGCAACGTCTTCACGGTCGCTCAGGACATCGATCGCTTGTTGACCGTCTCGGAACTCGGCAAGACAGTCACTGTCGGCCCGACGTTCAACACGATCGTGATCGACGGCGGTAACGGCGACGACACGATCAACGTGGGGACGATCAACAAGGTTCAAACCACGAGACTGGATGTGCGCGGCGGCGCAGGTAACGACCTGTTGACCGGATCGGGAGCGATCGGCACCGTGCGGCTGTCCTACGATGGTGGCGATGGAAATGACACGATCACCGGCGGCCTCGGCGACGAGACGATCCTCGGTGGAGCGGGCAACGACGTGCTCAATGGCGGGGAAGGTAACGACACCGTCAGCGGCGGCGACGACGACGACAACGTGCAAGGCGGGGACGGCAACGACTCCGTCAATGGCAACGATGGAGCCGACTTCATCCGTGGCAACAACGGTGATGATGTCGGATCGGGCGGTGAAGGTAACGACACGCTTGTCGGCGACATCGGTAACGACACGCTGTCCGGTGACAATGGCTTCGACAGTCTGCTCGGTTCGGCGGGCAACGATTCGCTGCTCGGTGGACTGGGAGGAGACACGCTGGATGGCGGAGACGGCAACGACACGCTCGATGGCGGACGTAACAACGAC
>JANNDA010001264.1:0-3967 GCA_031387195.1 Planctomyces sp.
CTTCTGAAGACTCTGAATTCCAAGTCTTCTGGAGCGCCCGCCCTCGCTAACGCTTCGGGTTACTTTCGTCGTGTCTAAAACTCGCTGATCGGCAATTCTCCCGCAGCCCGCGATCGCGTGCCCAGCGCACGCCAAACGCTGAGGTCGATGTTTTGATTGATCGATCGTGAAGCACCATCCATCAGCAACGACTGCACGAGGCCGGTGTGATAGCTGCGCGAGGTGATGGCTGCGTAAGTCCTGGCCGTCGTGCTCGAACCTTCTTGCCGCGAGTTGTAATCCACGTCGTAGGTGCGACCGTCGGTATGCAAATAGTTGACCAGCGTATTCGGTCGAAACACGGTCGTGAAACCTTCGTGATGCACTCGACCGTCACACCATTCGGTATGGCCGGTGTTGTCGTTCGTGTTGGCACCGAGTTTGAACTGAGAACCTGGTGCGAGCGCGGCCAGCACGGCTGGAGATGCCGGTGGTGTCGATCCGGGATCGGCCGAGTTACGGAAATAGGAGGTGAAGGCTTTGACTTCAGACGCTGCCAGCGTGCTGCTCAAGCCATCGCGGATGCTCGCCGAATTCGTGCTGCTATTCATCCAGAAAAGACCGTCGCCACCTTGCCCTGTGGCGGGATCCCAAACCAGCCACGTCCCCATGTTGAAGCCATATGTCACCGGCCGGCTAAACGCATTGCCCGACGCATCCACACGCAGGCGATCGTTCACATCGGACGGGCAAAAGTAAGTTTCGATCTTGAGTGTCGGCACGCCTGTCGCCAACTGCTGATCCCAAGCGATGGTCAGGTTGACGTTCTTAAAAGCGTTGCCACTTTCCAACTGCGGCAGAATGCGGCTGTGAATCGACCACGAGCCGTTGTTCCCCGAAAACGTGGTACCGGCCCGTATCGAACCGCTCGGTGGAAAAACCTTGTACGTGTCCAAGTAATTGTGCAGGGCGACGCCAATCTGCTTGAGATTGTTTTTGCACTGCGACCGCCTCGCCGCCTCGCGAGTGCTTTGCACTGCTGGCAATAACAACGCGATCAAGATGGCGATGATGGCGATCACGACCAGCAGTTCGATCAGCGTGAAGCCGCGAGAAGATCGCGACGCAAGTTTGTTGGTCATAAGGACGGTTTCTGGTGGCTTTGCCGCTGATAAGGTGTTGGGATTAGGAACCCGAAGCGTCAGTTTTTCGTAGGGTAGGCGGCTCGCCTGCCAAACAACTGGCGAATGACAAACAGGCGAGCCGCCTGTTCTACGAAGAAACTCACTGACTCTTCGGGTTCGACATTGTCCCCGCCGCAGCGCGATCTCCAAGCTCGCGACCTGTCGAAAATCTCGCCATGCGTGTCGAGGGGAGACCTTTGGCTCACTCAAACCAACTCGCGAATCGGCGTCCCGCGCGTCAGCGGGATCGGGCGGCCCTGGGCGTCGAGGAATTCCTGGGTGTGATCGATGCCGAGGTGTTTGTAGATCGTCGCCAGGATGTCGTGCGGGTCGTGTTGCAGATCGACGGGGTGCTCGCCGTAACGGTTGGTTTGACCGAGAACTTGGCCCATCGGCATGTTTCCGCCGCTGACGAGGATCGACATCGCACCGGGATAGTGGTCGCGGCCGATGCGACCGTCTTTGAATTCCAAACGCGGCGTGCGACCAAATTCGCCGGTGACGACCTGGTCGTAACGCGGCATGCGAGCCACCATCGCCGTCGGCATGTCCCAATTGACGGCGTGGTCGTCCCAGTCGTGAGCCTTGGAATTCGGGCCGCTACCGGGAACTCGAATCGATACGAAACTGACTCCCGCTTCGACCAACCGCCGAGCCAACAGCACCTCGCGACCGAAATAGTCGTCGCCGTATTTGTCTCGAATGCGGGGGTCTTCCTGCGAAATGTCGAATGCCTTCTGAGCCTTGCCGGTGGTGAGGATCTCGATGGCGCGACGATTAAAGGCGTCGAGCGCGTCCATGCTGCCGGACTGATCGAGTCCTTGTCGCAACTGATCAAAGCTCCGTTGCAGTCCCAGCCGGTTGCCGAGATGGCTCGGAGCGATCGTCAGTTGCGAATCGCGCAGATGGAAATTGCAGATCGGCACGCGGTACTGAGAACTCCAATAACCCTGCGCGATGCCGGGACTGTAATCAGGCCCATTGACGCACACGCCGTTGATCGCCACCGCCGCCGGCAGACCGCGATGCTTGGTTTCCATCACGCGGTTCACGACCGAGCCGACCATCGGGTAATGCGATTCGGCAGTCCCCGTCTTCATCTGGTCGTAGCCGCTAAGAAACCGCGCGTGGCCTTCGAAGTGATTCGCCTGATCATGGCTGACCGAGCGAATGATCGTGTACTTGTCGGCAATCTGTGCGTGCCTCGGCATGAGTTCGCAGACATCCAGGCCGGACACGTTTGTCCGAATTGGCGAGAACGGCCCACGAATTTCGCTGGGGGCGTTCGGTTTCATGTCGTACGTTTCGAGATGACTCGGCCCGCCATGCACGAACAACAGAATGACCGCCGTGTCCTTCAATGCCTCGCTGCTCGACCCGTTCGTCGCCGCTTGAGCACGCAGTTTGAGCAGGTCCGCCAGCGTCAATCCACCGAGTCCCAGAAAGCCCGCTCGCAGGCAATCTCGCCGAGTCATCATTCGCCGCACTGACATCGGATCACAAAGCTGTTCCAGCATAAGGGCCTCGCCAATCGCTGAGTTGGAATTTCTGACTGGGCGATCCTAACTAAATTTAACGACGGATAAAAAGTCGGGTTGGCCGTCATTCTGCAATCTGCAGGCGAGCGGGAGTGCAATAACTTCCCGATGTCAGGTCACGACGCGCAAGCGAGTGGTTCCGGCAATGACCACTCGCTTGCGCGTCGTGCTATTTTCCCCATGCACCGGGAAGTTATTGCGCTCCCGTTCCTTAGTTCGCAGCCAACGCACGTTGCAGTGAGTTGAGGCTGCGGGAGCGGACTGCCTCGAAGGCTTGAACTGTGTCCCAGCCGTCGCTCGATTGCAGCGCTGCCAAAAGTTTGTCGCGAGGCGCAGCCGGTTCGGCGTGAGCGAGCGTGGTGAGTTGTCGAGTTCGCGGATTCAACGCGGACTTTGCCGGGAGTTCGAGGAAGTTTGCGTCATGCGACAACCTCCAGACCGAGGCGTGCGGTAACGGAGTCGATCGTGCTTCGGTCTTTGCGAACGCGAGGCTAGACCGCCATTGATTGGCTCGTGCCGCCAACTCCGCAGGTTGCGGCCATTCAACCCTGGCCAGTGGAGAGAGGATGAATGACGCGATCAAGCAGATGCTCAAGAACGACGCGGCTTGTCGAGCGAGTGCCCAGCGGCGAGCCTGTCGATACGCGGACGACGCGGCGTTCAACACGCGGTCTCGCAACTGCGACGACAACTTCGGGAGCAAACTCGCGCCACGAACCAACTCTGTTTCGGACGCAAAGGATCGAGAAGAGTTTTCCAAGAAATCGGCATCAGATGACTCAAACGGATGCTTAGCCATGCAGCACCTCCTCGGCCAGCGGCTGCAATGATCGCGAAAGTTTTTCGAGGGCATAGCGATAGCGGCTGGCGGTGGTGTTCAACGATTCGCCCAAGACCTCGGCGATCTCGGCGAACGTCATTTCTTCCCAAATTTTTAGAACCACGACTTCGGCTTGTTCGGGTGGCAAACGTTTGACGGCGGCTTGGACTTGTTCGCGCCAATCGTCGTCGGGCAAGAACCAAAACTTGGGCTTCGAGGCCCAAGATCGCAACAACTCCAGCAGCTTCGATCGGCTGCGACGCGACTCACCCAGCTTGAGCGTTTCGTTGCGGACCATTCTCACGAAATACGCCCACGGCTGATCCGCGCCGGCGAGCCGTTCGGGATGCTGAGCCAACTTAATCATCGCGACTTGCAAGGCGTCTTCGGCGTCCTCACGCCGTCCCGACAGCATTTCGGCATATCGCATCAAGCGAGCGGCCGTG
>JANNDA010001296.1:0-5996 GCA_031387195.1 Planctomyces sp.
GCCGACCGCACGCGCTTCACGCCGGTTGCCCCGTTCAGCAGAAACTCGATCGGCCGCGTGACCAGCACCTCGACTTCTTCCGGCGCGAGGCCAGCCGCCTCGGTCATGATCGTCACGGTGGGCCGGTTCAAATCGGGAAACACATCGACCGGCATCTCGCGAAGTTGAATCGCTCCGTAAACCATGACCACGAGCGACCCGATCAGCACGAGGGCACGATTCTTCAGTGAGAAAGAGATGATCCAATTCAACATGCAAGGCTTCTCGTTCTACGGCCGCACATGGGCCGCGATGCTGAGTGGGGCGCGCGTGGCATTGTTTGCTCAGACCAACTCACAGTTCGGTTCTCCGCAATCGCAAGGCGTTACTCACGACGGACAGAGAACTCAGACTCATAGCGACGCTGGCCCAGACGGGAGAGATCAAGAGACCGAAGACCGGGTACAGCAGGCCCGCCGCCACGGGGACGCTCGCGGCGTTGTAGATGAAGGCGAGGATCAGGTTTTGGCGGATGTTGTTCATCGTCGCGCGACTGAGGCGGCGGGCGCGAGCGATCGAGCGCAGATCGCCTTGGACCAGCGTGATCCCGGCGCTTTCCATCGCCACGTCCGTCCCCGAACCCATTGCGATGCCAATGTGAGCTTGAGCCAGCGCCGGCGCGTCGTTGATGCCGTCTCCCGCCATCGCCACGACGTGGCCTTCGGCTTGCAGCTTCTTCACGGCGTCGAGCTTTTGCTGCGGCAGCACTTCGGCGATCACTTCGTCGATGCCCAGCGACTTCGCCACCGCCTCGGCGGTGAGGCGACTGTCGCCGGTGAGCATGATGATTCGCAGCCCCTCTTGATGCAGCACGCGGATGGCGTCGGGGGTCGTCGTCTTGATGCGATCGGCCACACCAATCAGCCCGGCGAATCGCCCGTCGCTGGCGAGGCACATCACGGTCTGCCCCTGGCCGCGCAGTTCCTCCAACCGAGCAGAGATGTCCGCGAGGTTGACTCCGTGATCGGCCATCAATGCCGCGTTGCCCAGCGCGACTTGTTTCCCCTCGACGATGCCCGTGACTCCCTTGCCGGTGACGGATTGAAAACCTTGCGCCGGCAGGATCGTCAGCCCGCGATTCTCGGCTCCCTTGACGATGGCATCGGCTAGAGGATGTTCGCTGCCTCGCTCCAACGACGCCGCCAGTCGCAGCACATCGTTGCTCGTGAAGCCACTGGCCGGTTCGACGCTCGCCAGCCGTGGCTTGCCCTCGGTGAGTGTGCCGGTCTTGTCCACAACGAGCGTGTCGGCGCGTTGCAAGATTTCGAGTGCCTCCGCGTTCTTGATGAGTATGCCGTTTTCCGCTCCGCGCCCGACGCCGACCATGATCGACATCGGCGTGGCCAATCCCAGCGCACACGGACAAGCGATGATCAGCACGGCCACCGAATTGACGAGCGCGTGCGCTAACTTCGGTTCGCTGCCCCACAGGCTCCAGATGACGAACGTCAGCACGCTCACGAGCACCACGGCGGGGACGAAGTAGCGCGACACCTGATCCACGACACGCTCAATCGGAGCACGGCTGCGCTGAGCTTCGCCGACCATCCGAACAATCTGCGCGAGCAACGTGTCCGAGCCGACTTTCTCGGCTCGCATCAACAGACTGCCCGTGCCGTTGACGGTCGCCGCAGCGACTTTGTCGCCCGGCTGTTTCTCAACCGGCAGCGGCTCGCCAGAGATCATCGACTCGTCCGCCGTGCTGTGCCCTTCAACCACCACTCCATCGGCCGGCACCTTCTCGCCGGGTCGAACGCGGAGCAAATCGTCACGTTGAATCTCTGCCAGCGGCACATCCTCTTCACGATTATCTGGCGCGACACGGCGAGCCGTCTTCGGTGCGAGACCCAGCAATCGTTTGATCGCTCCGCTGGTCTGACTGCGGGCCTTCAGTTCCATGACCTGCCCCAGCAGGATCAACACCGTGACCACAACCGCCGTGTCGAAATAGGGCATTACCGAACCGTTCGCGTGGCGAAATCCCACCGGGAACACCGACGGCGTGATGGTGGCCACGGCACTGTAGAAGTACGACGAACCAACTCCGAGCGCGATCAACGTGAACATGTTCGGACTGAGGTTGCGGAACGACAGCCACGCCCGCTCGAAGAACGGCCAACCGCACCAGAAAACGACCGGCGTGGCGAGCACCAACTGGCCCCAATTCAAAATCGCCGCCCAATGATGCAGCGGGTTATTGGGCAGCATGTCTGCCATCGCCACGATGAAGACCGGCATTCCGAGAACCACGCCCACCCAAAACCGGCGTGTCATGTCGAGCTGTTCGTGGCTTGGCCCCTCTGCGAGTTCGACGGTGCGCGGCTCCAGCGCCATGCCGCACTTGGGGCAGGGACCGGGATGATCGCTGACGACTTCTGGGTGCATCGGGCAAACGTATTCGACCTTCGCGGTTGCCGGTTGCTCCAGCGGTTCCAAACCCATGCCGCACTTCGGACAGATTCCGGGACCAACCTGTCGCACTTCCGGGTGCATCGGGCAAATGTATTCGCCCGCTTCCGGCGTTTCCGCTGCCGCTGCTGACGGAACGACTTCGCCCGTGTAACGCGCCGGATCAGCCACGAACTTTTTGTGGCAGTGCGTGCTACAGAAGTGAAAAGTCTGCCCGGCATGAACGTGCGAAGCCGCAGCGTGAGCCGGATCAACGGTCATGCCGCACACCGGATCAATGACGGACTGCCCCGTCGCATCGCTGATGTGGTGATCGTGTTTGTGATTGTGGTCCATGTTGTCACTCGCGAATGTCAGTCGTGGAGTCAATGATTTCTGTGCTTTCTGCACGTCTTGAAATTGCGGTCGCTCAAGAAAGCTCACCTCCCGGCTGCGCATTTGGTCTCGGACCAAAACACCTGGGCGGCTACACTGCCGCCGCATCGCACTTGAAATAGAGGATTCCGCCATGACTCGATTGACCGGGCGTTTCGACGGACGAGCCGTCGTGTTGGACGATCCACAAGGAGTCGCGCTGCCGCCAGAAACATCGGTGGAAGTGTTCGTCGTCGCTGTTCCAGACGAGACTGTGGCTCAGACCCCCAACGCCGAAGAGCGACAGCAGGCGTTGGAAGAATTCCGCCACGCAAACGAGGCGTTCTGGTCTCGCCAGTCCGCGACCACCGAGCCGCCGGCCAAACGCTGGACTCGCGACGAACTCTACGACGAGACCGTGTGACATGCTCTTCCTCGACACGAACGTCTTGGTTTACTTGCGGGATGCTGGCGAGCCGGCCAAGGGAGCCATCTCCGCCGTGCTCGTTGATGAACTGAGCGGCATCGGCGAAGCGGTCGTCAGCACGCAGGTCTTCTCCGAGTTCGTGTGGGTTGTCACACGGAAGCTCCGCAAGCCAATTCCACTCGCGGAGGCCGTGGCTGACATCGGGCGTTTTCAACGGATGTTTCGCGTCGTGTCCGCTTCGGTGGAAGTCTTCAACCTCGCGTTGGAGTTGATGCAGACTCACCAAATGACAATCTGGGACGCGCAGATCGTGGCCGCCGCCAGCGTCAGTGGAGCTAGCGTTGTGCTGACCGAAGATGCTCAGTCGCAACCGATCATTCACGGAGTGCGCTACGCGAATCCGTTTGAACCCGGATTCGATTGGCGACAGCTTCCGACGTGATGCGAAATCAATGCAGGGCACGAGAGTTCCTTCTCACCGCAGTGCGGAATACGCCGTTTGGATTTGAGACACGCCGCTGGTGGCGACCGACTCGCCGCGAGACAGGCCGCTCTTGATTTCGAGGAAGCGATCGTCGGTTCGGCCGATTTGGACGCGTCGCCGGTCGAATGTGCCGTCAGGTTTTTGAACGAAGACAAAACTCCGCAGGCCATCGCGCACGACGGCGTTCAGCGGCACGGCCAACGTCGGCGGCGGACGATCCGTCGTCAGCGTCACGCGCGCCAGCATGTTGTGCTGCAACGCGGCGGACGGCGGCTTCTGGAACTCGATCCACGCGGCTTGCGTGCGGCTGTCCGCTCCCACGACCGGGCCGATACGAGCGACTGTCCCCTCGGCCTCAAAGTCGGGATGCGCGACTAACCGAATGCGTGCCGTCTGGCCCACCTGGACGTGACTCGATTCTCGTTCGCCGACGAACGCTTGCACCCACACCTGCGACAAGTCGTGAATCTCGAACAGCGGCTCGTCGGGCCGGATGACTTGACCCAGCACGCGGTCGAAATGCACGACCACGCCATCCATCGGTGCGCGCACCGGCAGGGCATCGACGACACGCTTGGTCTTCACGATCTCGTCGATTTGTGGCGGCGAGAGGCCCAAGGTCAGCAGCTTCTGACGGACGTTGGCGAACTGCGTTTCCAGCCCCTTCACGCGGCTTTCCATTTCCAGCACGGTGCGCCGCGGTAGGACATCCCCCGCAGTGCGGTATCGAGTGAGCGTGTCCCGCCACAGCGCGCCCTCCAGGTGGGCCTTGAGCAACTCCAACTGCACGTCTTGCAATTCCAAGCTGGCGATCTCGGCCAGAATGTCGCCCGCCTTCACCGGCTGGCCGCGATCCACGCGAATGTCGCGCAGCGTTCCCGCCAACTGCGACGATGCGGACGTGCGACGCTGCGGCGGCACGTCGAGCGCGCCGTCGAATCGCAGAATCCGTTCGACGCTGTGTTCGGAAACCGCTTCGACTTTCAAGCCGATGCTCTTGGCCGTTTCAGGACTCAGACGCAGGATGCCGAGAAAGAACAAGCTCGACAGTTCGTGGCCGCCGCGCGTCACCACGCGGTCGTCGGGATAGACGTCGCCGGAGATGACCTCCGCGACTTCGCGCGTCTGCCGGCCGATGACGACCGACTTCTTGCGGTATTCGGAACTCTTCTGCGTCGAACTCTCTTCGACGAACACATACCGCTCGGCCCCGTCGCTGAAGACGGAAGCCGCCGGAACACTCAGTCCCTTGGCGCGTCCCGGCAGAATGAACTCCGCCTGACCGTTCATGCCCGGCAGCAAACGCGGGCCGGTCTCGCTGTTGACGATCTCGGCCCAGGCAGTGCCTTGATGCGTCTGCGGGTCCAGGAACAAGCCGAGCTTATCGACCTTCGTGTCAAAGCTCTGGCCGGGAAGTCCGTTGAATGAGACTCGCACCGACTGACCTTCTTGAATGCGATGCAAGTCCCGTTCGAGCACGCCGATCTTCATCCACACCCGCGACGTGTCCACGATGTCGAACAAGTGCTCGGTCGGCTCCACGAACTTGCCGACCGCGACATCAGCATGAACGACGACGCCACGGATGGGACTGGCGAGCGACAGCCGCAACGGCGGCGCGTCCCCTTCGGCGGAGATGTTGAGTTCCGCTTCCGGCACACGCAGGCCGACCGCTTTCGCACGCAGCACGTCGAGCGCGTTTTGGTTTTGTCGTTGCGTGTTCTCCGCTTCAACGAGCCGTTGGCCGGGGATCGACCCCGCCTTCGCGGCGGGAATCAGTGATTCGAGAATCTTGGCCGACAACTCGAATTCGTTCTGCGTCTTCTGATAGTCCAGCCGCAGCGTGTGCAGGTCGAGGCTGTCGATTTCCGCCAGCACCTGCCCGGCTTCGACGGCATCGCCCGGCCGAACATGCAATTTCACAATGCGTCCCGGCAGCCGCGACGTGACATAAGCCCGCCGCGTCCACGGGGCGACGACCGTGGCGTAAGCCCGCACGGCCCCCGCCACGTCGCGCGTTTGCACCTCGACCGATTTCACGTCAAGCACTTCGCGAGCCTCTCGACTGAGCGTGAGATGTCCCGCCTTGAGATCAATCTGCACCCCCTTCGTCGGCAGCGGCTGATGCCCTTCGTGCCCGAACGCCAACGTCGCCTGAATGACGAGCAACAGTAGCCACGCTCGCCAAGAGCGGGGGGGCTTCGCGGAAACCCCACGCTCATGGCGAGCGTGGCGACATACACGAAGTCGTTGGAGCATGATTTAGTTTGCTCCCGCGTGCGG
>JANNDA010001326.1:0-5790 GCA_031387195.1 Planctomyces sp.
GCGGCCTCGGCGAGCGTGTCCATCTTCACGAACCACTGGTCGCTCAAGTACGGCTCGATGGGGGTCTTCGAGCGGTCGCTGTGCATCAGCGGGATCGTGCGGTCCTCGACCTTCTCGAAGTGGCCCAGCGACTGCATGTCCGCGACGACCCGCTCGCGAGCCGCAAACATCGTCAGCCCGGCGTACGGCCCGCCCTGCTCGTTGAGCGTGCCGTCCGAGTTGAGGATGTTGATCATCGGCAGCTTGTTCCGCAGCCCGCACGCATAGTCGTTCGGATCATGGGCCGGCGTGACCTTCACGCAACCCGTGCCCAGCGTTTTGTCCGCGAGCAGAGCATCGGCGATGATCGGGATGACTCGCCCGTTGAGCGGAATGCGAACGTGCTTGCCGATCAGGTGCGAGTATCGCTCGTCGGTCGGATGCACGCAAACGGCGGTGTCGCCGAGCATCGTTTCGGGGCGGGTGGTTGAGAAGGAGATGTGCTCGCCGGTTTCGTGGAGAATGGGATTTATGGGAATCATGGGATTTATGTTTTCCGCTTGTCCCATTGATCCCATAAATCCCATTTCAACGACCGGATAATTGAACGTCCAAAAGTGGCCGGCGACGTCTTCGTGAGTCACCTCGTCGTCGGCGACGGCGGTTTGCAGGAACGTGTCCCAGTTGACCAACCGCTTGCCTCGGTAGATCAGATTGTCCTTGAACATCTTGAAGAACGTGCGACGGACAGCTCGTGCGCAAACATCATCGAGCGTGAATCGCACACGCCGCCAATCGCAGCTTGCTCCGAGCATTTTTTGCTGGCTGATGATGCGAGCTTCGAACTTGTCCTTCCAGTCCCAAATGCGTTTGACGAGCGCCTCGCGGCCGACGTCGTGCCGCGTCAGCTTTTCTTCTTCGAGCATCCGTCGCTCGACAACCGCCTGAGTCGCGATGCCGGCGTGATCGGTGCCGGGCATCCAGAGCGCCTCGTACCCCTGCATCCGCCGCCAGCGAGTCAGCAAGTCCTGCAACGTCCCGTTGAGCGCATGCCCCATGTGCAGCGCTCCGGTCACGTTCGGCAGCGGAATCATGATCGTATGCGGCTTCTTTGGATGAGCCGGATCAGCCTGCTGGCTCGGCGGATTCGCGTCGAAATAGCCGTGCTCCTCCCAAAACGAAAACCATTTCGATTGAGCTTCTTTCGGTTCGTACTGCTTGGCGAGTTCGGTCATAGTGTTTGGAATTCGTTGATGATTGAGAGCGGAAGGTTGGTCACTTATGCGGTTGGGATAGGGGTGATGGTGACTTCTCCATCGGACACGACCCGCATGTGGAGGTCGTGTCCCGCAAGCAGAGCCATTCCGACAAGTGGTTCGACCTCTGCCGCATGGACTTCGATTGTGATTGGCTTTCCGTCCCAAAGCACAGTCAGCTCAAAAAGCTCGCTCACGATTTCGCTTCCGTCTGCAAGCACCACACGTGCGTGTGAACGCTGCGTGGCCTGAAACTTCTCAAGGACGGATCGAGGCAAGGTCAGATAGTCGCTGAACCCTGTGTCAATGACGGCCGAAAAACCGACCGACGGAAGATCGCCGTTGACAATTGCGAGATCGACCCAAGCTTCCAGGTCGTTGGTGACGACTCCGCGAATCATCTCACCTTCCTCGGACCACGCCCAATTCGAGCGTAGTAACGGCTGCCGACCCTTACGAGCCACACCTCCGCATCAGGCTTTCGCGAACGAAGGTCTCTTGAAGCCAGCACGCCATTCGCAGCCAAGCTAAAATCTCCCGAAAGCACATCAATCGCCACAACCTGCCCATTGGCGGACGAGACCTGTTGTTCGATCGCTTCGGCGTAAAGCTTGTCACCTCGCTCAGCGATCTCTTCGGGAGAGAGCGGGGAAATGGTTTCGGACATGATGCAAACTCCTGGCAAATCAAATCGGTCGCGTGGAGTGTAACCAGTGAGTTTGTTCCGATTGAAGACTACCGTCGAAAGTTCGCGCGAGTTGTTGGTGTGCTGCTTGAACCGCGCTGCGTCGGACGTCACGCTGGCGACGAAGTCGATTCTGGATTTTGTCGGCGTTTATTTTGTTTCGAGCGGAGATTCACAGAGATGATGACGAATCGATTGCTGTTGTTGGTTGGGGGTTGCCTGGTTTGTCAGACCGTCGCTCAATCCGCGGAACGTGCCGACTTTTTCAAGATTCGAGTCGCGGACGATCAAACCGGCCGAGGCGTGCCGCTCGTCGAATTGAAGACGGTGTCTAATCAATTGTTCGTCACCGATTCCGCCGGCATCGTCGCGGTTCGCGAACCGGAACTCTTTGGCCAGACGGTCTTCTTTCACGTCCGCAGTCACGGCTATGAGTTTCCGAAAGACGGTTTCGGCTATCGCGGCCAGCAAATCAAAGTCGAATCGGGTGGCGAAGCGACGTTGAAAATCAAACGGCTCAACATTGCCGAGCGGCTGTATCGCGTCACGGGAGCGGGCATCTATGCCGACAGCGTGTTGCTCAGTGATAAGCCGCCGATCGCGCAGCCGTTGCTGAACGCTCAGGTTTCCGGCTCGGACAGCGTGGTCACGGCCATGTATCGGGGAAAACTGCACTGGTTTTGGGGAGACACGAATCGCCCAAAGTATCCACTGGGTTTGTTTCACGTTCCCGGAGCGACCTCGAAATTGCCGGGCGATGGTGGGCTTGATCCGGCAGTCGGCGTGAATCTGGATTACTTCGTGGGCGACGACGGCTTCGCCAAGGCGATGTGCCAGATGCCGGGCGACGGCCCGACTTGGATTTGGGGTCTGACCGTCCTGCATGATGCCGACGGTCGCGAGCGGATGTTTTGCGGATCCATGAAAGTCCGCAACTTGCTCGATGTTTACGAACGTGGCATTGCCGAGTTCGATGACAACAAACGCGAGTTTGTGAAGCGGCAGAGTTTCGACAAAGACGTGCCGCTGTTTCCCGACGGCCATCCGTTGCGACACAAGGTCGATGGCGTTGAGTACGTCTACTTCACCGAAGCCTCCGCCGTGATGCGTGTCCGCGCGACAGTCGAGGCGTTTTGCGATCTGAGTCAGTACGAAGGTTTCAGTTGCCTCGTCCTCGGTGGTCGTGAAAAGTCGCCGCAGGTGGAACGCGACGATGCGGGCAAAGTCGTCTGGGGTTGGAAACTTGACACCGCACCGATTCGATGGTCGCTGCAAGAAAAGCTGCTGAAGAACGGTCAACTCAAACCGGACGAAGCGTGGCTCAATCTCAAGGACGGGAACACCGGTAAGCCGGTCATCGCCCATGCCGGCTCAGTGACGTGGAACGAACATCGCCGCCGTTGGGTGTCTGTCTTCACTCAGCACTTCGGCTCGTCGCTGCTTGGCGAGATTTGGTACTCGGAAGCGGACGCTCCCGAAGGCCCGTGGCGGAAGGGGATGAAGATCGTCACCCACGACAAATACAGTTTCTACAACCCGAAACAACATCCGTACTTTTCGGCCGGCAGGTTCTTATTCTTCGAGGGGACTTACACACACACGTTTTCAGGAAACACTGACCAGACTCCGCGGTACGACTACAACCAAATCATGTATCGCCTGGATCTGGATGACCCACGTTTGGCTGGTCTGCGGAACGCGAAGTGAGGTTCTCCAAAACCAACCCGAAGCGTCAGCGAGGGCGAACGCTTCACGGGGCGACAAATTCGGTGCGTCTTGAAGCGTTCGCCCTCACTGACGCTTCGGGTTACTGAGTCGATACGCAATGTGCGTTGTGCGCCCATTCGCACGACACACGACCGGCGAGAACTACCGCATCGCTCACTCTCTCTGCGGATTCTGCCTGCGCGCGAGACATTTCCGGTTACTCCGAGCGCCACAGAATCCTTTGTCACTTGCGCCGATCATGACCGATATTCCGCAGGGTCCGTCGAGGGGTTTTCCCCGCCGACATTTTGTCATCAAGCCCTGACGACGAAGGTGCAAGAGCATGTTGGACGCTCAAAGATTTTGCCTCATTCGGAAACTCATCAACGTGGTCACGGCGACAATGTTGGTCGTCGGCGGCTCGGCGATTGCGAACGCTCAAGTTGTTCCTGGCACCGGCGAGAAGCTGACAGAGATCGGTGACGACTTTGAAGACGCCAATTGGTCGTTCATCCCGAACCTGCCCAAAAGCAGCAACAATATTGATAAGCAGGTCCGTTATCCGTCCGGGCAAGTCAACAACAACCGCTGGTACGAAAGCTTGCTGCGAGGTCAGCCCGATGTTGTGGAACGCATTGCGACTCCAGAGGGCGGCCTGCCAAACAGCAAAGGGGCAATGAAACTGCGGTCCGTTCAAACCGGAATCCCTGGTGCCCCCAGCCACAAGATGCAGCAAGACGATTTCATCATGAACGGCAACAGCCGCTTCGGCGGAACCGTTCAAGCAATGTGGTCACCCAACGCGGTCGCTCGGGTCTATCTGCCGCCGTTCGAGCAATGGGAAAAGCGAACCGGCTCTTCGCTGGGCTTCCGCTTGGAAACGCTGACGCACGTTATGAAAGCTCCGGAAGGTAATAAAAGACTCTTCCGCAAGGTGGGTAAGGTTCGCACGCTGGATCAAGCGTGGCCCGGCATGTTCATTCAACTCAACAGCAAGGCTGACGGCGTCAACAAAGAAGACAGCGCGGTGTTCGTGATCCGAGCGGACGAATACGGCCAAGACTTTGTGGCTGGCCCGGTCATCAAAGAAACCGGTTGGTGGACGCTCGGCATGACGCTGTCTCCGGACGGACGAGTGCATTATTACGCCGCCAAAGGAGTCGGCCCATTGCGTGCCACCGATCACATCGCCACCAAAATGCCTTATGGCGAACCGAACCTGCAAATGAACACGGTCTTCTTCAACGTCATGAGCGCCGACAACGGTCGCACATGGTCCACCGAATGGGTCATCGACGACGTCGAGATCTTCTTCGCCCGGCGATAGTCGTGCTAGTTTCAATCAGAACGAAAAGCCCGCACGAACAACTCCGCTCGAAGCCAAATCGCTGTCGCCGATTCCAGACGTGTATTCCACACGACGGCTGAAGACATATCCCGCTTCAAGCCACCAACTCTTCACCGTGTCCAATTTCCGTTCGACGCCCAGCATCAGTTTGTAATCCTGCAAAGTGGCGACGTCGTTCACACCAGACGCGCGCTGCACAGCCCACGTTCCACCGCCAAATTCACCGACGACGTAAGCCCAGTGTTCATCACATTCGGCGTGCGAGAATCGCCAAGCGATGCGCGGTCGAGGTGCCATTAACTCAAACTTCAGATCCTCAGAATATTTCCAAAGCAACCCCGCCACGGGCAACCACTTCACGTCATCGCGGTCGAGATAAAACAGACCAGCGTTGAGCGTCAGCGTGTCCGAATATTTCCAAAAACCGAGCAAGCGGCCATCAGAATAATACCGAAGATAAAGCGTTGGTATTTGCTGACCTCAAAGGCGGTGGAGAGCGGCACGCCAGCGTTGCGCAAATCGTTAAACAACGTGCCGAGCGCGGGCAAGATTTGGAAGTTCAGCACGCTGACGATGAACGCACCCAAGAGCGCACCTTGAATTGATCCCAAGCCACCGAGCACGACCATCGCCAGGATTCCGACGCTGGCATCGAAGTTGAAACTCTCGGGGCTGATGAAGGTTTGCTTGGCGGCGAACAGTGCGCCCATCGCACCGGAGAAGCTTGCGCCGGTGGCGAAAGCGATCAGTTTGGTGCTCAGCAGTGGCACGCCCATCGCCTGCGCTGCAACTTCATCCTCGCGGATGGCGACCCA
>JANNDA010001336.1:0-2614 GCA_031387195.1 Planctomyces sp.
GACCGACACTTCGGCTGCTCCGCCCATCCATCGCAACGGCGACCAGGACACACATGTCGGAATGAACGTCGTGTTGCAACAGGCCGAAGCCACGAAGACCTCGCTGCGTGATGCCTTCTCACAGATCAACCGCTTGATCGGCTCGCTGAAACGTCATCGTCGCCAATCCAAGCTCGTACAGACGACGCTGGCGTCGCTCAAGCAGCTCCAGACTCTCGATGTGTAACCCGACGAGCCGTGGCGTTCGATTCGGCTCTCGAAGTCCGTTGCCGGTCACTCGCGATCCACGAGACGCACCCCTCTCGTGGGTCGCGGCCTTTTGGGCGGCGTGATCCTGTCACGCCGCCCGCTCTTACCACTCGGAGCCTGGAGCATGAGTGCGCGACACAAATTGAACCAAGCGAATTTCAAGCAAGCCTTGGTCGGCGGACTGATCATCGGTTGGATGTTTCAGTCGTTCGGTGCCTTCGTACTTGGCACAACCATCTTCGTTGTGGCCGGCCTGTACTCGGGCAATATCCGCACTGACAACGACTACCAATATCCGTCGCCGCCATCGCCACGGCCTCGCCTCCCCGATCATCACGATCGACCCTCGCCAACGCGACGCCAGCGACGACCGCGTCGTTAAACACATGACGGATGTGGCGAGCCAACCGCCTGAAGGCTTCTCTCAATCACCCCCGCAAGGAGTCCACGATGCCCATGAAATTGAGTGTGGGTCTAAACCGAAAGGTCGGCCAACCCGGATACAGCTCGATAGGAGCGTCCGTCAACCTGGAACTGGAACTCGATTCGACCCTCGTCGCCGAACCAGAGCGTCTGCAAGAACGCATCCGCGAATTGTTCGGGCTGGCGAAGGCGTCGATCGACGAAGAGCTGCAAACCGAACCGACGCAGCCTGCGTCTAATGTGCAGCATTCGACCGGCCAAGCGGCCACGAACACCAGACAGTCACACGCCACCGGTCGCAACGGAGCGTCTCGCAGCACGACCAACGGGTATCGTTCCAACGGTAATGGTCGGCAGCCCACGAACAATCCACCGCCGGCCACTGCCTCCCAAATCCGTGCGTTGCACGCGATCGCCAACCGGCAGGGCCTGAACCTCGAAGCTGTGCTCCAAGACCGATTCGACATCAGCGATGCGGCGACGCTCACCGTCGCCGAGGCCAGTCAGATGATCGACGAGCTGAACGCCACCAACACCGCTGCCGCTGGAGGTCGCCGATGATCTCACTATTCCCCGAACCGCGTGCATGTCCTGCGAGCGATCCGCGCGTTGCCATCTCGCCGGTGACGACCAACACGGCTCGTGGGACCGTGCGCGATTATGTGAGCTTCTCAGCACTGTCGCTGTATCAGCGTTGCTCATTGCGCTACTTTTTTCGGTACGTCGCCCACCTTCCCGAAGAGTCCACCTCTTCAAGTCTAGTCTTAGGTCGAGCCATCCATAGCTCCATCGAGCACCACTTCACGGAGCTGTTGGCCGGCAACGAACCACCGGATCTCGACGCCATGTTGGCCGTGTTCAACGCCGGTTGGGATGAAACACCGGCCGAGCAGATCACCTTTCCGAAGACGGACACACGCGACACGTTGGCACGTCTTGCCGACCGCGTGCTCACAGCATTCCAAGAAAGTGATGTGGCTCAACCGCGCGGCCACATTGTTGGCATCGAGGAAGAGTTACGCGGCCAGATCATCGACGGTGCGCCCGACCTACTGGCTCGATTGGATCTGCTGACGGAGTCCGAAGGCACGTTGACCGTTACCGACTTCAAAACGAGTAAAAGCGCGTGGTCCAGTGACCAAGCGACCGACTCAGCCGAGCAATTGTTGCTCTACAGCGAAATCGTCCGCCAACGCTTTCCCGGCCTGCCGATCCGCTTGGAATTTGTGGTATTCACGAAGGCCAAGAAGGTCGCCATAAGCCGCTACACGGTCTCGCTCGATGCGGCCCGCGTCACGCGGACCAAACGAGTCGCGCAGCGTGTGTGGCGGGCCATCTCTGCCGGCCACTTCATCCCCTCGCCTTCGCCAATGAACTGCAATGGCTGTCCGTATCGCAACGCCTGCCGTCAATGGTCCGGCTAAACCTTCGTGCCCATTCAGGGCACACTCACTCCCGACCCATCACGCCATTTCAGCGTGTCTCATTTGAGACCGCTGAATGGTGTGCGGGTCGGGCCTTGGACAGATTCTTAACGGGCCTTTCGTTTAGCCATCAGGGATCAATTGCGGTCACGAAGCCCGGAGGCACTTTCAACGTCGGCGAAAGCTCACGGCCGGCCATCCGACGAACACAGTTCGATTCTCAAGAATCGAATATGACTATGGTATCTAGCGAACAGTCCAGGTTCGCTAATCAACTTTGAGCAGCATGCATGCTGAGACGGACTCCGAGATCGTCCAACTGATTACTTATCGGCCGCAAGAATGCGATCCGTTTCCTTCTTCAGATTGAGTCTGTTCACATGCACGTACAACAAATTCAGACTTAATGCGCTCGAGCTCAGTCCATCGAGCAGCCCAGTGCAGGTTGAAGAGGCGAGGTCGTGCTGCGGTGTCGTGCTGTAGCTGCCGAGTATGCAAGTGTCGGTCATCGCAGTGAC
>JANNDA010001400.1:0-2775 GCA_031387195.1 Planctomyces sp.
GTGGTGCGGAACCTTGTCACCGGCGAGTTTGAAACGCATACCGCTCACGCCGTTTTGCTCTGCACCGGTGGTTACGGCAACGTCTTTTATCTCTCGACGAACGCGAAGCATTGCAACGTCACCGCCGCTTGGCGCTGCCACAAGCGCGGCGCGTTCATGGCCAATCCCTGCTTCACGCAGATCCACCCGACCTGCATTCCGGTCAGCGGCGATCATCAGTCGAAGCTGACGCTGATGAGTGAGAGCCTCCGCAACGACGGCCGCGTGTGGGTGCCCAAACGGCCCGGCGATCCGCGACCTCCGAACGAAATTCCGGATGACGATCGCGATTACTTCCTCGAACGCCGATACGCGGCCTTCGGCAACCTCGTGCCCCGCGACGTCGCGTCGCGAGCGGCCAAGAAGGCGTGCGACGAAGGCTTCGGAGTCGGTGAGACGAAGCTGTCGGTGTATCTCGATTTCCGTGACACGATCAAACGCGACGGCGCAGCGGTCGTGAAAGGGAAGTACGGCAACCTCTTCCAGATGTATGCCAAGATCACCGGTGAAGACCCGTACGCGACGCCGATGCGAATTTATCCGGCGGTCCATTACACGATGGGCGGCCTGTGGGTGGACTACAACCTGCAAACCACGATTCCCGGTTTGTACTGCCTCGGTGAAGCGAACTTCTCTGATCACGGAGCAAACCGGCTCGGTGCCTCGGCGTTGATGCAAGGCCTTGCCGACGGATACTTCGTCATCCCCTACACCATCGGCCATCACCTTGCGACGAGTAAGTTGCCACCGATTGCCGACGATCATCCGGAAGTCCGCGGAGCACTCGAAGCGGCGAAGGGCCGCGTCAACAAATTGCTCAGTATCGGCGGAGACAGGTCGGTCGATAGCTTCCATCGAGCGCTCGGCAAAATCATGTGGGAGAAATGCGGTATGGCTCGCAACGATGCGGGCCTCAAGCAAGCCAAGCAAGAGATTTCCGCTCTACGTGAAGAGTTCTGGACGAACGTTCGAGTCATGGGGACCGGCGAATCGTTCAACCAAAATCTCGAACACGCTGGCCGAGTGGCCGACTTCCTCGAGTTCGGCGAACTGCTCGCTCACGACGCGCTGACTCGCGAGGAATCGTGTGGCGGACACTTCCGCGAAGAGCATCAGACCGAAGACAACGAAGCCAAACGCAACGACGACAAGTTCTGCTACGCCGCCGCGTGGGAGCATGTCGCCGACAACCAAACGCAAACGTTGCACAAAGAACCGCTGACGTTCGACAACGTGCATCTAACGCAACGCAGTTACCGAGAATAAATTTGGAGTGCGGTGAGTCATCACCGCTTTCCTTTGCGGCGAGGCCGCTTTCATTTCATCCGTAAATTCACTGAATTCAAGCCAAAGCGGCTCTGCCGCAAGCCAAAGCGGTGACAAGTCACCGCACTCCAAAACGGAGCGACCAAGAATGAGCAGCAGCCGCGGACTCAACCTGACTTTGAAAATCTGGCGGCAACCCGGCCCGAACGCTCGCGGCGAGTTCCGAACTTACGAGATGAAAGACATCTCGCCGGATATGTCTTTTCTGGAAATGCTCGATGTACTCAACGAGCAACTCATCCAGAATCGCGAAGAGCCGGTCGTCTTTGATCACGACTGCCGCGAGGGAATCTGCGGCATGTGCAGCCTGATGATCAACGGCCAAGCTCACGGCCCGGATCGCGGCACGACGACGTGTCAGCTCCACATGCGCCGCTTCAGCGACGGCGACACGATCGTCATCGAACCGTGGCGAGCTCAAGCCTTCCCAGTTCTCCGCGACCTCGCCGTTGACCGTGCGGCATTCGACCGGATCATCACGGCCGGCGGCTACATCAGCGTGAATACAGGCAACGCTCAAGACGCGAACTGCCTGCCGATCGCTCGTGACAAGCAAGAAAAGAGCATGGCCGCCGCCGCTTGTATCGGCTGCGGAGCGTGCGTCGCTGCCTGCAAGAACGCTAGCGCGATGTTGTTCGTCAGCGCGAAGGTCAGCCAGTTCGCCCTGCTCCCTCAAGGCGAACCCGAACGCGCCCGTCGAGTCACTCGCATGGTGGCTCAAATGGACAAAGAGGGCTTCGGTGGTTGCACCAACACCTACGAATGCGAAGCCGCCTGCCCCGCCGAAATCTCGGTGAGCAACATCGCCCGCCTCAACCGCGAGTACCTGCGAGCGGTTGTTGTGTCGGAAGAAGGGGTGTAGCCGGGCTAATGTGAAGCGGTAGGGCGGGCACTCTTGCCCGTCGAGCCCCGTAAAATGACGGGCAAGAGTGCCCGTCCTACAAGCTCTCAACGATTTACGTGACAGAGCCTAGAACTTCCGGCCCCCGCGGAATTCACTGACGCCGCGATTGACGGGTTGTGACTGCGCGTAAGAAACACCGCCCCCGTATTTCTCATGCAGGTCGTCGTGCAACGAACGAATTTCTTCGTGGGACCACGTCTCGATGTTGCCGTACGTTTCGAGTTGATTGAGATGATTCTCGCCCCGGAGATGACTGATGACCTTTTCTTTCGAGGGGTTCCAGTCTCCTTCGACGGTCCAATGATTTCCACGGAGCGGGTACTGGCCGGTCCATTGGACGCGAATAGCTTCCGGGATCACTCCCTGCGGGCGTTCGCTCTCCCCTTTCATCAACCAGCCGAACGTCCAGACGTCGAGTGGCGTCGAGCAGCCGTCTTTGAATGAGCGAATGATTTCGCCGTCGTTCACGCAAGCCACCGTCGGGAACTCACGAACGTTGAGCTTGC
>JANNDA010001405.1:0-8507 GCA_031387195.1 Planctomyces sp.
GGGCACTCTTGCCCGTCGCTAGCTCGGTGACGGGCAAGAGGGCCCGTCTTACTTGGCCCCTGCCACGACGTCCGCTGGCCTGCGGCTGCGCCACAGCGACAGCGAGCGACCGGCATGAGTCAGGAACGTGTAGTACCGCCGCACTTCGGACTCGCTCAGTCCATCGACCGTGTTGGCCAACCATTGTCCCGCTCGGACGAGGCTCTTATCCGGAGGAAGCACTTCCGCAGGTGCGAACGCCCACCACTCCAGAACGTGACCGGTCGCCAGCAGCCGATCTGCCGCCGGGCCGAGCACCCCGACAACTTTCTCTGGCTGAGGGCCGTCGACTTCATCGCCGGGCCAGCGTCCATCCCAGTAGCCGTCAGCATGTTGAGTCGCGACGAGCCGAGTCGTGACGTCCTTCAAATGTGCGATGACTCGCTGCCGAACTTCGGTGCTCAGCCAATGCTGCTCTTCATCCGCAAGCAACAACAGCGTCAGTGCGTGCAGGCGATGTTGACCGAAGCAAACTCCTTGAGCCAACCGCTGTCGCATCATCCGATCGGCGAGCAAGTCCCAAGTCACACGTTGCCCCTCGGTCGTGAACCAACTGGCGGCGTGAGGCAAGTAATGCAGAAAGACCAGCGACGACCATTCGTACTCGACTTGATTGAGGCTGAATTCGTGGAACGCTTGATCGAACGCAGCTCGCAGCGGCAACTCCCCCTTCGGCGTGAGCACCGGATAGTCCAGCGGCGTGCCGCATTCGGCGAGCGCGGCCAGCGTGTGATCCACATGGCTGGCGGTCGCGGCTCCCGCTTTCGTGCGGAACGACAATAACTCGACATCGTCGCGCGTCTGCGGCAGTAGGAACGGTTTTGTTTTCTTGCCCCATGCTCCCGCGAACGAGCGATGATCGAGCAGCAAGCGACGCAGTTCTTCGCCCGACAGACTGTTCTTGTCGGTGAACTTGGCCTCGACACCCCAGAATCGCAGCGCATGATCGACGTGATTGATCTGCGGCTTGCCTCCGCGCAATCGAGGCTGCAACTTCAGCAGCACACGTTGCAGTTGCTCATCCGAGACCACGTCTGGCCGATCGTAACGCGGCTCATAGCGTTTCGGTTCCAGCACCGGTTGCGGCGGTGTTTTCTCCGCTTGGATGACTTGGTAGCGATGCACGCCCCATCCCGCCGTCGCTCCGGCGATCAGCAACTGTACCACCAAAGCGATGCTCACCGCGCCGCGTCGAGTCCAGTCAGCAATTGTCATTGTGTTGTCATTCATTGTGATTTCATCCCCAGGCGAACGGGGGGCTAACCGGGATTATTCATGAGTCGGGGAGAACTCCCCCCAGGCTGATTCATACAAGCCCGAAGCGCAAGTGAGGGAAGTTCGCCGCATTCCCTCTTCGGGCTTGTATGAAACCATGAATAATCTCGGCTAACGCCCCCCGTTCGCCGTTTCCGCGTGTGGCTCATCAGCGCTCTCATGCGAGCACGCATCCTCAACTTCAGGGGCCGCCTGCGCGGTTCGACGCACGGCAACTAATCCGACATCGTCTTCGTAAGTCACTTCCCAAGTGGGACTCGATGAGATCATTCGCACGAGTCCTTGCTGCATCTTCTTGCAGACGATGACCGTGTTGACTCGATACCGAATCAACAATGCCTCGGCAGAAGCGTGAGCATTCGCCATGTGCAAATAGTCCTTCCAGACGCGAGGCGGCACGACATGCACGGCGTTCGTCGTCACCATCACGTTCATCTGCGGCGGGCCTTGCCAGACCAGCCAATCACCCCACCATTGCGGGCCGAAGACCATCCCTTGCGGCGGATGCTCGCGCAGATGCCGAGTCAAATCCAACGGCGTGCCTTTGCTGTAAAGTTGCCGCTCTTCGCGGAACTTGCCGCTGCCCAGGACGACTCGACTGACCGGCGTGAAGCAGACAGTCACCCAAGCCAGCAATCCGACTACGGCGGTCCAGCGAAAGGATCGCAGTTCCAAGACGGGCACCAGTTCGCGCCGCCAGCGATCGAACTCCACTCGCACCAGCACGTCGGCCAAATGCGGAGCCAACACCCACATCGCCACCGGTGCGTACCACGCCACCATGCGAACCTTCGTCGCGACGGCCCAGGTGAAGAACGCGAGCACGCAAACGTCACCGGCCTTCATCGTCGTGCGGCTATGTCGCAGCAACACCGCCGCCAAGACCCACGAAGCTCCGACCGTGATCCCTTCCAGCGAGACCATCTTCAACGGATACCACTCGATGATGTCTTTCAAGTTCGGATGATTCGCAAACAACAGCGTGTGAACCAGCAAGTCGATGCCGTAAGGATTGCAGCACATCCCCAGCACCGAGATCAGCGAAGCGAGAAACCAGAACCGCCAGTCCTGATCCGTCGTGAAGCCAGACCAGTGGCGATCGCGCCACAGTAGTTCGATTGAACGTCCCAAGAGGTAGCAGCCGAGGAAGACCACTCCAACGATCGCCGAGCCATGCAAGTTTGCCCACGCGGCGAAGACCACGCCGGTGCCGGACAGAGTGACCCACTCACGAGCGCACCGCGCCGGCGAGCCGGGGTCAGGCACCGCAAAATTCAAAATTGGCGGGATGACGCCTGATTTATCAACAACGCTGTGTTCCGCCATTTTTGAATTTTGCGGTGCCTGACCCCTGACCGTTAACCTCACCTGAGTTCTTCCGCGAGCGATCAACCAAATCAGCGTGAAGAAACTGAGCACACCGAACATCTCCGGCCGAATGATCGAATGCCGGCCCCACGAAATGAACCACGCGATGAAAGCTGCCAACAACGCGATTCCGCCGTGGTGAGTCCGAAACCAGAACGCTCGCGCGAGGATCAAGTACGACGTCCAAACGGTGATCGCGAAGAGATGACTCAGCCATTCGTTGCCGCCAGCGCGAGCGGTCAACGCCAGCAACACTTGCCCGCCCCACGCGGTCGCAATCACGGGCACGCCCGACGCCAACGAGACGAATGGTTCACCGGTCGGCAGTTGCTTGTGCTGCAAGATCCACTCGCCGTAGGCCACGTGGCCCCACAGGTCCGAGTAAAACAAATGCAGATAGCTGTGATACACAAAAAACAACGCGACCGCCGCCGAGGCCACGAAATGCCAACCACTCAAGGCACACCAAGCCGGCAACTTCGGAGTCAGCACCTGCGCGAGGTCTTCGTCACTTGGCAAACTCAGTCGGGTGTTCGTATCGGAGGAGGACATGGTGGTTCCTGTTTCAGCACACTAGGCACGACTAAGCAACCCGAAGCGTCAGCGAGGGCGGACGCTTCAAACGCCGGCGAATCCGGAGAGTTCTGATGTGTTCGCCCTCGCTGACGCTGCGGGTTACTTTCAAACGATCAACTCACGCACCGATTCTCGTTCGCTTGTCGTCGCCACATTCACCGTGCGATCGACAATGAACGTTGGTCGCGAGCGGACTTGATCGAAGATCCGAATGACGTACTCGCCGAGAATCGCGATCCCCAGCGCATTGAGTGTTCCGAAAAACGAGGCCGTCAACAGCCCCGATGTCCAACCAGGGATCGCCTCGCCGGTCCAAAGTTTGTGATACATCGAGAAACCAACGAGCCCGAAGAACACCAAGCACGACAATCCCGCGAGGTGATAGAACGCACCCAACGGCACGGACGAGAACGAAAAAATCGCCGTCTTCGCCAAGCGAACCAGACCCCAGAACGACACGCGCGGCTGATCGTCGTGCCGAGCCGCTCGCTCGACCGGTTCGCCGCATTGACGGAAGCCGACCCAGTGCCGCAAGCCGGGATAAAAACGTGACACTTCCGGCAGCGACAACAGTTCGTTGACGACGCGGCGATCAATCAGCCCGAAGTTGCCCGCATCGACCGGAATCGGCGTCGAAGAGATTTGTTGCAGCACGCGATAGAAACCGCGAAAGAAGAATCGCTTGATCGGATTCTCTTTCCGCTTGAGCCGGATCGCGTAAACAACCTCGAAGCCCGCCTCCCACTTGGTCAAGAATCGCGGGATCGCTTGCGGGTCATCTTGTAGGTCGGAGTCCATCACAATGACCGCGTCACCGCGTGCCGCCGCCAAGCCCGCTTGTAGCGCCGGCTGTTGTCCGAAGTTTCGCGAGAAATGCACGACGCGCACTCGAACGTCTGCCGCCGCCAGTTCGTCGAGCAACTCCGCACTACCGTCCGATGAACCGTCATCGACGTAAACGATCTCATGTTCGTAGCCGGTGGATTCGAGCGACTGCATCACGAGTGACGTCAAGGTTCGCAGCACGGCCACTTCATTGAAGACCGGCATCACGACCGACACGCACTTGCCGCGTGATGAGCCGCTTGTGGAAATCGTCATCGGTGCGCCGGAGGCCATTCGTGTTTCAAGCAGGTTGGGCATGTTGCAGCACTCCGACGACGGACAATCCAAAAGGAACGCCGACATTCAAAAGCAACCGCCGTTCCACTCGCGCCGCGCCGACCAGAAGTCGGTTCACTCGTGAGGAAACCCGCGGGAAGTCCGCCGACCGTCGTGACGAAAACATCCGCTCCCAACAGCGAGCGGCTACGGCTGCCGGAAGCGTGAACGAGTTCCAGTGCGTCGCCCAGACAAGTTTCAGGCCGGCTGCCGCTGCTTGCTCTTCCAACATCGCGGGCGAGTAACGGCGGTAATGACCCAGCAGCCGATCCCACTCGCTAAACATCCATTGATAAGCCGGCACCGTGACAACCACCGCCCCATCTGGCCGCAAAGCACGCTTCACGTGCGAAAGCACGGTGACGGGATGCTCGACATGTTCGATGACGTCCAACAGCACGACCGCTCGCAGCGAGTTTTCCGCGACCGGCCACGGCTGTTCGAGGTCATGCACGGCAACGTGAGACAGTCCCTTTTGACGTCCCAGCTCAACCGCTTCCGGCATCAGATCAAACCCGGTGACGTCGTAGCCCAGCTCAGAGAATTCCAACAGATTTCGCGACGAGCCAATGCCCCCTTCGACCAACAATCCCGGCGGAGGCGCATACTTCGAGAGCACCTCGGTTATCAGTTGGCGCTTGGCGACATGCCACCAATAGGTGTTTTCCAGCTCGGCCAGTTCTTGGAGATGTTGTGGCTGCATAGATTTGGAACCTTGACGACCGATGATTTAACCCGAAGCGTCAGCGAGGGCGGGCGCTCGAGAAGACTCTGAGCTTCACAGGGACTGGAAGCGTTCGCCCTCGCTGACGCTTCGGGTTACATTCGGACCGCGAATAATCCCAGCTAGGCAAACATCATGCCTCTTTCCGTGCCTCAACCAGGATGCCGCCCATCTTCAGCAGCTTGTGGCCGCTCGAAAACCAGAGTTGGCGCGTCCAGGGCAAGCCGCATTGAACGCACGCTTCGCGCAGTTCGTGGCGATTGAGCGTGTGACAGTTCCACAGCCGGCCGCATAAGTGACCGAGAAAAGTGTCTTCCGTTGCAGACAACAATAAACAGCCGCCAGGTGTCAGCACGCGGTGTAACTCGCGCAGGCCACGACGCAGATCGGTCAGGTGTTCGAGAACGTACCCGCAGGTCACAAGCTCAAACGAGCCATCTTCGAAGGGAAGCTGATTGACGTCGGCGTTTTGAAAGTGGACCCGCTCCGCGGCAGATTTCAGCGAACGACTGACAGCGGTCTTCGCACGTTGCAACATCTTGTCGGATAAGTCACACGCCGTGATCGCGGTCTCTGGCGGAGTGAGTTTGAGCAAGTGTTTCAGAATCTGTCCCGCTCCCGTGCCAACATCCAGCACTCGCCGAAAACGACTGAGGTCGAGATCACCGCGACGCATCAATCGCCCCAGCAGCGGCTGGTGCAGTGAGGCCACGCTGCCAATCGCCAGCAATCCCCCGGCAGGACCGTCGTAAAGCTCGCGAACACGAGAGGAATGATCGCTGGATCGCACTCGCTGGGGCGATCGCTCAGCGACAAGGTTCGCAGTCATGGGGCTGATCATGGAAGAACTCTTTTCGTAGTGCAAAGACCCTATTCCACTGAGACAAGCTCAGCGGGGATTGAGGCATCGTCTCCCGTGCGAGGTATTAACGACTCTGAAACCAGTCGCTGGTCGCTGAGTGATCGAAACACGACATCAAAACGATGCGAGAACTCTCGCAGAGATTCGGTGGAGAAGTCCTGTCTCGGAAGCGTGCGATCCATCGCATCGACGGGGTCCAACAGCGTGATCCCCGCCCCCTTTGCCGTGTGTAAGAGCATCGGCAACCGCCACTCCGGCGAGACCAGAACGGTTCGTTGAAACAGATCCCGGCTCGTCATTCGTCCGTGAGTCAACAGGACTTGCTGGAGCGAGTCGGCGTTCAAATCCAGAACGTTGCGGCCATGCAGGTTTTGAGGAACACCGCGACCGCCCGTCAGCAAGGAACAAAGTGTCGGCAACACATCGACGTGAGCCGTCATGTGGGGCACTCTTCGAGCCGGAACCTCCGCTCCCCAGATCAGCGCCGGGACCATCGTTTGAGCATCGGACAACCGAGACCCATGAAAGAAGCAGCCGTCATCTTTGAAGGACTCCGCGTGATCCCCCGTGACTACGAGCATCGTTTGCGAACGGTCGGCTGACTGCACCAACTGCTGAATCTCGGCGTCGAGAAAATGGGCCGCGTTCTTCTGCCGATTTTTCATCGCTGCCGGATCGACACCTGCGCCCGGATGTTGCGCGGCGAGCACATCCTTCGCGTTGGCGACTGGCACAAACCTTTGATGCTCGGACGGAAATTCATACGGAAAATGAGTGGCCATCAAAAAACAGACCACGAACTGCGGTTGCTCGCTTGCATCGGCCTTGAGCAACTCGGTCACACGAGCCAAGGCCTGCCGGTCTCGGTCCACCCACGACGGCTGCTTCAAAATCAGTACCTCGTCATACGAGCCACGGTTGAGGAACTCCCCCATCCGCAACCAACTCGAACAATCGCCGCTGGTGATGAAGGTGTTCCGATAGCCGGAATTCCGAAACGTCTCGCTGGCTTGCGACTTGATCCGGTGATCGAGCAGTTCGTCGTACAAAAAAGGGAGGCGGCCATACAACAGCGAGAACAGGCCGTAGTGCGACATGTTGGAGTTCGAGTAATGACGCTCGAAAAACAGTCCTTCGTGAGACAGCTTGTCGATGAAGGGCATCGTTTCCGGCGAGACTAAATCACGGCGGAAGCTCTCCAGAATCAGAAACACGACATGCTGCCGCTCATTGGTGGCGATCTGAAACTGATCGTCCAACGGCTGGTGCCCCAACTGCGTTTTGACGTTGCAGTACATCTGCGACGTGCGGTCCCGCAAATTCGTCTGAGCGGCCAAACCACTGGAATGGTCCACCAGACAAAACGCCGGACGCCAGGCAAGATGCCGTTCGAGCTGACTCAGCAATCGTGCATCCGAATTGCTGACTGCCAATCGCGGCAGTGGCCAACCCAGCATCACGAGCAACAGCGCGAGAGTCCCCGCGATCACGAATGGACGCCGAATGGCTGTCCGATGTGATCCGCCGCGGGCTTTGACCCCAAGAGCAGCCGCCTCGAAAACACCCCACACGGTAGCCAGCAACGCTCCGCCCGCAATGACGAACTGGCTGACGATCTTGGAAGATTCGCCCGCCCACTGCCAAGCATCGGGGTTGATGATGAGATCCAGAAATTCCACCGTGTGATGGCTGGTCATCACCACCACGATGTGGTCCACGAACAGCCAGACGATCACCAGCGTGACCCAACCACTCAACGCAAATCGCCCCAGCCGAGCTTGGCCACGATGCTCCAGCCACAAGCTCAGTGGAAGCACCGGTAACAAAGCCTGAGCCGATTTGGCCAGAACCAGCCACGCCAGCGAAACCTCACCCCAGAAGGACAAGCGAACGGACTCAACCAACATCCCGGACAAATAGCCGCAATAACTGGGGCATTCGCGAAACCACGCGAAGCAGAACAGGCAGCCGAGCGCTAACCACAGATTGCGCACCAGTTCGCGCCTGGCAAGCGAGCAACTCCACAGTGGCTCACGAGCCACGGACCTATTCCGCTCAATAGCGGGAGATTCTCTCAACGCGATGCTTGCCGACATGGTCTGCGCTCCTCAGGACGCGGACCTTCCGCACCCTGTCGAACACAGATCGCAAACTTCATACCTCCGATTGGCGCAGCGATCGGACCTGCGGATAAACGCTGCGTTCGGCCAGGCTAGCCGGGATTATTCATGAGAGGGAGAGATTTCCCAGCAGGCTGTTTCACACTAGCCCGACGCGCAAGCGAGGAAAGTTCGACGCCATCCCACGCTTGCGCGTCGGGCTAGTGTGAAGCATGAATAATCCCGGATAGTGCCGCGTCACAGCGACAGCAACGTCTCGCTGGCCGACTTGTCTCCGATGTTGTCGTTGAGCGCGGCAAAGAACAGGTCGGAACCGTTCTGGCCGGAGAGCGTGTCCTTTTCCGTGTCGTTGAAGACGGTGCGACCAGCCCCTGAGTTCTTC
>JANNDA010000087.1:0-4724 GCA_031387195.1 Planctomyces sp.
CCTTGTTGTAGGAAAACGCGACGAGTTGAGCGGCGTTGCATGTGAAAACCTCAATGACGAATGACGAAGTACCCAATGGCGAAGTGCCGTTGCCGCACTCGCCCGCGAACTGGCAATTGCTCGCAATGCTCATACAGACCAGCGGGCGTCGTCGTCATCGCTTTTCCATTCGCCAGTGTCGTCGACGACCCAGCCGCTGCTACTCCAACCGGAGTCCGTGTACGCCAGCGCGATGAAGTCTGTTCCGTGCGGGCCGCGTAGACGCTGCCGCGCGCCGAACAGCAACACGTCGCACGAAACCCAAACCGCTTCGCCGAAGTTGACTGTAATGCAGATAACGCCATTCACGAGAAGGCCGAGGTCTTGATGAAGCATCGCCGTGATGTCTACGCAGTTGCAACTCGAAGCATAGCCAGCGAGATCGTCGTGAACGAACCACGAAGTTGGGTGAAACTGCACCCCGAGGTATGTTGACAACGATGAAACCAGTTGCGTCAGCAGATCGCGCCATTCGTCCGACGATCGTAATCCAGGATTCGTGTCGAATAGCGAGTTCATCTCTCGGCACCTAACTTGGTGTGAGTCGCCTTGGAAGACTTGCCGTTTCGGGCTTCGTCATTCGAGGTTCATTCGTCATTGGGTATTTCGGCATTCGTCATTTCAGTATCGCTACTTCTCGACAAACCAAACATTGCGATAGCGGACTTCGCTGTTGTGGTCTTGCAGGTTGATCGGACCGGGTTCGGGGCCTTCGGGCAGGGGCGAGGAGGTGGTGGCGTGCGGCAGTTCCACGTTGTCGTGGACGACGACTCCGTTGTGCCGCACGGTCATGCGACCGTTCTTCGTCTTCTGGCCGTTGGTGAATTGAGCGGCCGTGAAATCGACGTCGTAGGATTGCCACGACAGCGGCGGGAAGGACATGTTGATGTCCGGTTCCTTGATCGAGGGGATGCCGCCGCACTCGTGGTTGTGAGGCTTCAGCCCGAACGAATCGAGCATCTGCACTTCATAGCGGCATTGCAGATAACACCCGCTGTTGCCGCGACTCGGCACGAGCGGGCCATACGGAATCTGAAACTCGAGGTGCAGCGTGCCGCTCTGATGCTTGAACTTGCTGGTCGCGCCTTGCTTCAGGAGTCCGTCGTCGGTCATGCGGCCGTTCTCAAATTGGTCGGCGTTCTTACCATCGAACAGCACGACCGATCCCTTCGGCGGCTTGGCTCCGAGCGTGGGACTCTTACGAACGATCCGTTTCAGTTCGCCGATGACTTTCCCGTCTGCCGTGATCACCATCGCTCCGCCTTTGATCGTTGCGGTCTGTTCGTCCGCATTGAACGTCGTGACGCCCGCCTCAGTTTCTCCCTCGCGCGGAGAAGTTTCGTTCTTGTCCCAACCGTCACCGGGCAGCCCTCCGTTTCGCCAGATCGCTTGAAACTTCCCATGACCGAGCGCGATGACCTGCACGCCGAGTTGTTTCTTACCGTTGGACTGTGTGACGTCGCTGACGTATTCGCCTTGAATTAAGAAGTCGGCATCTTTGGACGCGACGACTTTGGGTTCAACGGCCTGGAGTTCAGTCGCGGACGTCGCCGACAGCAACATCAACGTGAGCAACGCTGGCAGGACTCGAACGAGCATGTGAATTCCTCAGTCTTTGTGGGGACGTTCCCTTGTGGCTATGCGGGCGAGAATTGAAACTCGGCGCGATCCCCATTGCCATGCTCATCAACGTGATACACCTTTCTTTTGTGGAGTCAGCGCATGACAACGCCGCTCGTGTTTCGAGGTCAGATTGTGTTTCCCGATCGCATCGAACGGGGTGCGATCCTTGTGCGAGACGGACGAATTGTGGATGTGGTTCCGACTGGCGCGACATTGTCGGCAGATGTGTCGGTCGTCGATGCGGGGGACGGTTATCTGTCGCCGGGGTTTGTTGATCTGCACGTGCATGGAGGAGCTGGCGGCGACTTCATGGATGGAACGGCCGAGTCGTTTCGGCTCGCGCTGCGATCTCACGCACGGCATGGGACGACGCGGATGGCAATCACGACCACCGTCGCGACTCACGAGCAGATCATGACGACGCTGGATCAGACGCGGCAGTTTCGTCTCAATCCGGATCAGCAAGGAGCCCGCGTGATGGGGGCTCATTTTTATGGGCCGTATTTTCGCTATGAGGCTCGTGGGGCACATCCCGCCGGGCCGATTCGACCAGCCATCCAACGGGAGTTCGATCAGTACCTCGAATACGCCGCCGACTTGGTCACGGCGACGGTCGCTCCGGAAATCGTCGGGGCAAAAGAGTTCGCGCTGGCGTGCAAAGCGAAGGGTGTGCGTACCAACGTCGGACATTCGTGGGCCACGTTCGATCAAATGACCGAAGCGGTTCAAGACTGGGACGTGCGGCACGTCGATCACCTGTTCTGTGCGATGTCCGACAAGACCCGGCTGCGGCAATTTCAGATGTATCCCATGCAAGGAGGCGTGCTCGAAGCGACCCTCTACTTCGACGAGTTGACTACTGAGGTGATCGCCGACGGAAAACATCTCGACGCGAGCCTGTTGAAGTTGGCTCTCAAAATCAAAGGGCTGGATGGACTCGCGCTCGTGACCGATTGTAGCCGCGCGCTGGACATGCCCAACGGCAACTACGTGATCGGCCCTCGTGACGGCGGCGAACCGTTCGTCAAGCAGGACGACGTCGGCATGTTGCCCGACCTGACGGCGTTGGCGTCGAGCGTCCAAGGGATGGACCACATGATCCGCACCTTCGCGAGACTGACCGGCTGCCCGATGTGGGATGTCATCCGCATGGCCTCGCTGACCCCGGCTCGCATCGCCGGTCGCGAACGGGAATTCGGCAGCCTCGAAAAAGGGAAGCAAGCGGATGTCGTCGTGTTTGATGCCGGATGGAATGTGAAGCGAGTGTTTATTGACGGGGTCGAATGTACGTCAGCCTTTCCAGGCTGACTCGACGAGTGATCGACGTTACTTGGAGCGCCCGAGTCAGGTGGTGAAGATCATTCTTTCGATGCCTCCGAGCGTGTCGTCCACAGCAGCAGGACTGATGCGGCAAAGGCGAGCCCTGCTCCCGTGCCGAACGCAGTCAGACTGCCCCAGCGATCGTAGAGAAAACCGAACAACACGCTTGCCGGGAGTGACGCGATGCCGATCGCAAAGTTGAACCAGCCGAACGCGAGGCCGCGCCGTTCGGGGCCAGCCAGATTGGCCACGAGCGTTTTTTCGGCTGGTTCAGTGAGCGCGTAGAACGCGGCGTAGAGCAAGAACAACACCCAGGCATGCCACGCTTCGGTCGCCATCGCGAAGAGCAAGTAAACCACGGCGTACCAACCCCAACCCAACACGATCAGTCGTCGTGGACCGTACTGATCCACGAGACCTCCCAACCACCAATTGCCGGCACTCTTCACGATATGAAACACGCACCACAACACCGGCAGCCACACGATCGGCACGCCGAGTTGTTCCGCGCGAACCAGCAGGAAGGCGTCGCTGGAATTCCCAAGCGTGAACAACACCAGGGCAATGAGGAAACCGCGAAACCGTGAATCAAAAGGCTTCAACGTCAACCGCAGTGGCTCGTGTACGATGGGCTGCTTTGGAGGTGCAGACTCCTTCAAGCCGAACCAAACTAGCGATAGCAACGCCAATCCGGGCAGCAGCGATAAGCCGAACAACGTACGTAGATCTCCGGGCCTCAGCCACAGAAACAGCGTCGCGAGCAGTGGTCCGATCGCCGCTCCCGCATGATCCATCGCGCGATGAAATCCGAATGCTCGGCCGCGTTGCGCGGCAGGTGTCACGTCAGCAATCAACGCATCGCGCGGTGCCGAACGCAATCCTTTCCCGAAGCGATCGGCCAGTCGAGCCAATCCGACTTGCCACGCCGCCGTCATCAACCCCAGGCATGGTCGCAAGAATGCGGTGAGGCCGTAACCGATCAAAATGAATCGTCGCCGCTGACCAGAGCGATCCGACCAATGCCCGGCAGCCAACTTCAGCAAGCTCGCCAGCGAATCGGCGGCCCCTTCGATCAGGCCCAGCGACGTGCGGCTGCCACCGAGCACCGTGACAATGAACGTCGGCAGCAACGGGAAGATCATCTCGCTCGCAATGTCGTTCAACAGGCTGACAAATCCGAGCACTCGCACCGTGCGCGACAACGGTGGTATAGAGTCAGCGGATCTGTCTTCCGACTTGGCAGAATCAGTCATCAACAGCCTGCATCTTTCTGGAGCGGTGCATCGAGAAGTTGACCACCAGCGGCAAATGGTCGGACGCCTGTCGCGTTTGCCGCGTCTTCACGAGATGAACTGATTCGATGGCGATGCCCTCACAATGAAAGATTTTATCGAGCGACATCACCGGCAACGCCGCCGGAAACGATCGGAACTTGCCGGGCGGGGAAGTCGCTTGAGCGAGTCCGTGTGGGACAAGCAGCGTTCGTCCCAACGTGTTGCGCCAGTCGTTGAAGTCACCGCACATCAAGGTCGGATGCTGGGCCGTCGAATGAAACAGCGGATGACTCAGCAACCGCTGAACCTGCCAATCACGTTCGCGTTCGCTCAACCCCAAGTGCCAGTTGGTCAGGCGGAGCGATCCCGATGGTGAATCGACCACGACGAGCTGTGCGCCTCGCGGCTTCTTCTGTCCGAACTGCAATGAGATGCGATGGTGCTCGTACAACGGCCAACGCGAAAGGA
>JANNDA010000091.1:0-15357 GCA_031387195.1 Planctomyces sp.
GCATTCCCTTCGGGCTTGTATGAATCCATGAATAATCCCAGCTAACACGCTGCGGCTCACCTGCATGACGGGACATTCCGCGGGAGTTCATCGACCATGAGTCGAAACCAAACGTCGTCAGAGCCGGTTCGGTCAGATTCATCGAAGCCCAATCCACTTCGCGGACAATCGATCGTTTTGCCGCTGTGGAAATCACCGACCTGGTTTTGGGAAGTGGTTCTGATCCTGTTGGCTTTTGCTGCCACTGGTTGGCTTGGCACCTTCTTTGAAGTCGAAGGATTGCCGATCCGCTGTTTCAGGCCGGTGTCGGGAGTCTGCTTTTTGGTGTTGTGGTATCGCGGTCTGGATCGTTGGCCCATGACGGTGTTGGGGTACTTGTTGGTTGCATTGGGGACACAACGGCAAGGCGAAGCGATCCCCGCATTCATCCTGGGAGAAGTGGGGTCACAGGCACTCGGAGTTTGGTTGGTGCGGCGAGCCGTCTCAGGGCGGAATCCTGGTGAGCGACTGAAGGACGCGCTGAGGTTTGTGGTGTATGGCTCGTTGGTCGCACCGGCGATCGGCGCAGTTGCGAGCACGACCGCACTTTGGTGGATAACACCTCGACGAGAAGGTCACTTCAGCGAGTTGTTTGTCATTCGCTGGCTGGCTCAGTCGCTCGCGGTTTTATTGATTGCGCCGCTGGGATTCGCTTGGTCGAATTGGAAATGGCAAAGTCGGAAATGGCTCTCCCATTGGTGGGAAATCGTCCTTTTTATCGTCGTCATGACCAGCTTGGCGGCATGGACTTTTGGCAGGCAGATCGGTGCTCTCAGTTTGCCGATCCCGGATGTGGTGCTCGTCATGCCCATTTGTTTTTGGGCGATGATCCGTTGGGGAATGCGGGGGAACAGTGCGACCACGCTGGCGATTTCCGTGATGTCCGTTTTGGCCGCACTGCACGATCGAGGCCCATTCAGCCGTGAGGGCGGGGATTTGGTTTTCGCCACTCTGATCCTGTCGCTGGGTAACTCCATCGTTTTCGGGGCCACGACGTTACTGACCTCGGCATTGATGACCGAACGGCAAGAGGCGACAGACTCGTTGGGAAAGATTGAAGTTCGATACCAAATCTTGTTTCAGAATTCGCCAGACGCGGTCTTTGTCTTGGACATGCAGACGGATGAGTTGCTCGAATTCAACAATCGTTTTCCGGAGCTATTGCGTTGCCCGCGTGACGAACTCCGCGGACGACATCGACATGATTTCGATCTTGATTTTGAGCCGATCGACTTCTCCTACGAAAGCTCTGTGCTCTCACCGATGAAGACAAGGACAGCAGATCACGATTCGAGATTTCGCTGTGGTGATGGCGAAATCATTGACGTCAACGTGACTTATTCGGTGATCGACTTTTTCGGTCGTCAGGCACAACTGATGATCGCTCGCGACGTCACCGCTCGACGCAAGGCGGAACAGCAACTTGCCGAAAGCGAAGAAAAATTCCGCGTGCTGGCAGAGACGATCCCTTCGCTGGTGACCATTCAACGCGATCAGCGGCCCTTGTATGTCAATCCGGCACTCGTGGTGGTGAGTGGCTATTCGCTCGAAGAGCTTCAGCAGACCAGTTTTTTCGACTTGCTGCGGGATCGTGACCGAGCGGATGCTGCCCAGCACTTGCAACGATTTTCCACGGAATCGGTGCCGTGGCAGCGTGAGGTTTCGTTGCGGACAAAGAGCGGTGCCGAGCGGCGTGTCGATCTCACAGTGACACCGATTCGACTCGAAGACCGAAACGCTTGGTTGGCCAGCGCTGTGGATGTTACGGAACGCCGCCAAGCAGAGGCCGAACTGCGGCAACTCAACGCCGAACTCTTTCACTCAGCACGCCTACGATTGTTGGGCGAATTCGTGGCGGGTATTGCCCACGACTTGAAGCACCCTATTGGAGCGATCGAACTGTTAGCCACGGGGATGTTGAATCGGTTGGAAGCGGGTGAAGGTTTGTCGTTAGAGTTCCTTCATGCCGAGTTTCAAATGGTTCTGTCGCAAACTGAAAGAGGCGTCGAGCGAATTACGCGGCTGGAAAATTTGTCGCGGCGACACGAGACGGAACGACGCTGGATTGACCTGGCGCCGCTCGTTGTCGATGCCAGTCGCTTGGTGAGACTGAACCAACAATGGAGCGACGTACCGATCGTTCTTAAAACCGATCCGACTCGCCCGCGTGCGTTCGCTGATCGCGCCGAAATGACGCAGGTGTTGCTGGACATGCTTCGCAATGCGATGGAAGCCATGCAGGAGACACCACAAGAAAAGCGGCAAATCCGAGTGACAATCGTCAGCGATCGACCGGGCTCATTGCGACTGACGATCACCGATTCAGGCTGCGGAATTCCACCGGACTTTCGTCCGAAAATGTTCAAAGCATTTCACTCGACGAAATCCGAAGGGCTCGGATTGGGCTTGTCTCTTTGTCACACCGTCGTTGTCGAACGACATCAGGGTGAGTTGAAGTACGAACCGGCCAGCCCACAAGGTTCGACGTTTCACATTTTCTTGCCAGCCGAACAGACGTCGTGAAACAAGCGAGGAAAAACTTCTGCCTAAGCACCTTGCTGCTCCCGTGCCGGCTCGTAACATGTCACTGATTCGTGGCATCGGAGTAATCAGTCATGTCCCCGCAAATGATCGCTTGGTTGTTATTGGCCGGTTTGGGAAGTGTGTTGCTGGGAGCGGCGGTGCGGCACTGGATCGGGCGACCGTGGCTGAACGCTCGCCGTCGTACCGCAGCCGAATTGGCAATGCGGCAATTCCCTCTGCAACGCGAACAGCTCGAAGCGAAATTTTTTGATCTCGCGAGATCGTCGGGAAAACCGCGCGGACTCAAGTGGCTGGATTGTGATTGGCAAAGCGAAGTCACGTTTGCACGCGCTTGTGACACGGGACTGCTCACGGCGTTTGTCGCAGTCAATCTCCGCTTTGAAGCGATTGCGGGTGGTGACATGGAAGGGATCACGCACGTGGATACGCTGCGTGAGGCGGCCGCCGTGTTTCACTTTGAAAAAGGTCGCTGGAAAACCGTGGGCCGAGCTCTCTTCAATATGAATCCGTCTGAAGCAATGGTCCGTTTGGTGGGGCAGTTTGAGCCGGTTGCCTGAGAGGCGAACGGCAACTGAAAACATACCTGTAGGACGGCCACTCTTGGCCGTCGAGCAACAGACGGGCAAGAGTGCCCGCCCTACACCGGGAGACGCTCAATCCAGCGGGAAGATGGGATGCCGCACGTTTTGGAACGGCAGTAATCGTAAATCGCTAGTACATGGACCGAGCGTGTTGACCGTGTGGCTGTGCTTGGCGATTGGGTCGTAGGCGCGACGATGGGCGACTGCCGCTTTGATTCCGATCACGTTGAGTGTCTCAGGAATTATCCCTTGACTGCGTAACTGGCCGAGGTCGAACGGCGGAGTCTTACGGCTGGTGAGTAAGACGCGAACGCCTCCGCATCGGACGACAGCACACGGCCCCATGTCGATCCGCTCGCCGCACATTGACGCGAGATGGCTGTGGCGATCTTCCAGAGTGAACTGCCCGTTGCTGATTGAAAGCAGTTCGACTTCCGCCTCATACGGCGCATCGAATCGAGCGTCACTGCACCCGCCGAATTTCAGCACACGTTGAGTGCCGATCGGGTATTGAGCAATCTCGGCAACCGCGTAAGCGTCGTTGATAACAACGACCGATTGTTCAAAACCGTTCGCGATGAGCATTCGAAAGACGGCGGTGTGATCGCCGGGTGCTCCACCGCCGATGTTGTCGGAAGGCTCGACAATGATGACGGGAGTCTCGCCACGAGCGACTTCGGTTTTGATTGTCTCGACGACGCTTTCGAGCGAAGGCGGTACGACGTTGCCTTGCTCGCGTCGCAGTGTGGCTTCATTGGACAGTGAGGCCAGAAGGTGTCGTGCCTCCGCAACATCACCGAACGTCACGGCGGTGAACGAGACTCGCGTGTCAGGCGTGTCTGCGAACGCGAATCCGGAAAAGACATTCACGGCGGCGATGTCGGGATGAGTTCGTTCGATCTCACGTGACATTGCCTCCAGAGTTCGCATCGGGTCGTCGTCGGTCCCAGTCCCTGTCGGAGGCCACATGACGTCCGGAGCAACGTGCAACGTCACCGGCCATTTCGGTGAGTGCATCACACGATTTAGCAACCGTGCTCCGTCACGAGCCGCTTCACAAGCATCAACATGCGGATTGTGTCGATAGGCTACAAACGCTTGCGTCTGCTCGGCGAACTCTCGCGAGATGTTGCCGTGGAGATCCAGTACTCCGCCAATTGGCACTCGATCTCCGTTGGACAATGCACGCAAGCGACGGATCAATTCTCCTTCGACATCAAGGAGGCTCGCCGTGACCATCGCACCGTGCAGCACCCAACAAATGCCGTCAATTCCTTGCTGCAGCGCGGTAGCGGCGACGTCGCGAAGCTCCGACCAGAATTGCTCGAAGACCGCGTCCTCGACGATCCCGCTTGGCGTCGCACGTGCGTCGATGGCGGGAATCAGATCCCAGTCATACTCCGCCGCAACATCCAGAACTCCGGACAACGGTGAGCCGTCATTTCGAGCGGACAACAACTCTGTTCCGCGCCGCACAGAGAATGCTGACCACGGCGTTCGCTCGGATAAGAACGTGTGCGTCTCGTGAAACAGTCCAGCGATGAGAACTCGTTTTCGCATGAGTGGCAGTGTAGCCCGCCTACGACACAACCCCCACTGAGCTTGCCTCCGTGGAATCAGGCCTTTGCGCTACGTGAGGTTCCAGCCAATGAGAGTCAACGTAGTGCAGAAGCCCGAATCCACTGAGGCAAGCTCAGCGGGGGCAAGCTCCGCCGCGCATGATTGCATTCAACCGACCTTCTGCATCACCGGCTTTTCATCCTTGGGCACAATGACCCCTGCCGTCGCGGAAACTAACGGCAGCTTGAGCGTGAATTGCGTCCCCACGCCGACCGTGCTCTCGACTCGAATACGGCCACGATGAGCTTCAATCACCTCACGGCACAACGAGAGACCCAGCCCAGATCCGCCTTGCCCATTTTCATCCGCTTGCTTCGTGGAGAAAAACGGATCGAAGATCTTTTTCAGTTGCTCGGCCGCGATGCCGCAGCCACTGTCTCGGACGGCGACTTCCGCGAAACCGGACTCACGATTCGAACGAACTGAAATGAGCATTCGCCCGCCGTTGGGCATCGCTTGCCTCGCGTTGATGATCAAGTTCAACACGACTTGTTGGATTTGCCCCGCGTTGATTTCTGACTGAGCATGTTCCGAGTAGTCAGTGTCGAGCTTCACGCGGTGCATCTGCAAATCTTTCTCAACCAGCACCAGCACCTCTTGAACGAGTTGCACCAAGTCCTGCGGTTCGCGTCGATCCCCTTTGCCGCGTGCATAGGACAACATGCCGGTCGTGATCTTGGCCGCTCGCTGTCCGGCCGCCAGGATCTTGTCGAACGACTTGTCGCGCGAGGCGACATCTTTGTGCCGCAGCCCCATCTTCGCGTAGTTAATCACTGTGGTGAGGATGTTGTTGAATTCGTGCGTGACCGATGCGGCGAGTGCTCCCACCGTGCTCAATCGTTGAGATTGCAGCAGTTGCTGCCGCAGCGAGGCCACCTCCCGGCGCAGTGTGTCCGCTTCGTGAAAGTCTGGAGTGAGCGGCGTTCCAACGTTTTCGATCTGTTCCGTCATGATGATGTCTTGCCTGTCCTGAGCGATGTGAGCGGCTTGGCTCCCGACATACGGTTTCGCTAGTCGGTATCGGAGGGACAACCGGAGCAACTTCACACACCGGTGCGGCCAACGCGGTTCCCCGTCACAATCGTGCGGTCGCGGTTCCCCTTGTGCGGTTGGAGCAATCCACAGAATTGGCGTCGTTGGGCGAGAGTTGCCAGACTTTGCCGATTTCGTAAGCCAGCGAAGTTGGCCTCGACGCTATACCCCACGCGGTACGGATTTCGTCTGCCTGAAGAAACTCTCGTTTATGACCGCGCGGGGTATAATCTGGCCTCAGAAAGTCACCCGACATCGAGATTGATCGAATGCCACTCCCTGAAAAGTCCGCCGAGCAATTGCTGCAAGAACTTGTCTATGCCGTCTCGCATGATCTGGGGGCATCGGTTCGCGCCGTGAATGGATTTTCCGATCTTCTGAATCGGCGTTACGGCGAACAGCTTGATGACGACGGCCGAAACTTTCTGCGACTGATGACCAAAGGGGCAACGGACCTGCAAGCTCAGATCAATGGGCTCCTGGCGTTCTCGCGAGTGACCACGCACGGCAGACCGTTCGTTTCGATCTCAGTCGCGGATGTTTGGCAATCCGTTCTCGCAGCGCACGCCGCAAAACTGACGGAAATGAACGCGGTGGTTGATCACCCGGAGTTACCAACCGTCTTGGCTGACGAGGCACAATTGGCTCAACTGCTTTCCGAATTGCTCGACAACGCGATCAAGTTTCGGCGAGACCAGCCGCTGCGAATCTGCTTCTCCGCTACGGCACCTGCGCTGGCGTCTTCACCCGGCGAGTTCTGGAAGTTTCAACTCACGGACAATGGCCGAGGGATTGCACCGCAATACCTCAATCGCATCTTCCAAATGTTTCAGCGGCTCAGTCCCGATATTCCCGGCAGCGGAGTCGGACTCGCCGTGTGCCAGCGAATCGTTCAACGTCACGGCGGGGTGATGTGGGCCGAGTCCGAATCGGGCGTCGGCAGCACAATCTCTTTCACTCTTCCCGTCGTTTTGTCCGGCGATCAAGAACCACTCAATTCGTGCGACGAGATCACCGTGTAGCGTGAGCCGTCGCGAGGCAGACAGATCACTTCTGATGTTGCTGCTGCCAAAGCACCGCGAGTTGATCGAAGCCCAGCAGCGGCTTCTTTCCCTCAGCCATGCCTTCGGTCAGTTTCGCTGGAGGAGCGTTCGGCTTCTTACGCGGCGGTTGAGCTGGCGGTGCGGAATTGAACTGACGTCGTCGATTAGGTCGAATAGGATTCACTGTTGAAGAAGTCGTTGAGTCCTTTGCGACGGTTTCGGGCATCTGTGGCGGCGGCGACGTTCGTGGACCACTGGAAGTATTTTGATTCGGACGTGACACGACCGGACGACGTTCTCGCCGATGTTCACGGGGTTTTGATTCGCCACTTGATGATTGTTGTTGCTCTCGTGCGGGAGGTTTTGGTCCGCGAACTTGTCGCGGTGTCCCCGGCTTGATCATCGTCAGACCGACTCGCTTGCGCTCCATGTCCACGCCGAGAACCCACACCGTCACAACATCTCCGACCGAAACCAAACTGTGTGGCGACGGAACGTAACTGGCTGACAACTGACTGATGTGAACCAGACCGCTGTCCTTCAATCCGACGTCCACAAACGCGCCGAAATCGACCACGTTGGAAATCGTACCGGTCAGCTCCATCCCTTCTTGTAGGTCTTCGATCTTGAGGATTCCCTGCTTGAAGACCGGACCAGGCAAGTCGGATCGCGGATCGCGTCCGGGGCGAGAGAGTGCTTCGAGAATATCTTTCAGTGTCGGCAAGCCAACCGACAACTCTGCGGCGAGTGTTGCCGCTTCGAGCTGTTCGATCTGACCTCGCAAGTCATCTCGAGCTTGTTCGGACTCCAACAAACTCTGTGCGGAGAGACTTAATCGTTCGAGCACCTTGTTCGCGGCGGCGTAACTCTCTGGATGAATCCAGGTGCCGTCGAGCGGCTCATCTCCGCCAGCAATCTTCAAGAACCCTGCGGCCTGCGTAAACGTCGCTTCTCCGAGCCCCGACACATCGAGCAACTGTCGGCGGTTGTTGAAGCGACCGTGCTGATCACGCCATTCGACAACGCGACGGGCAATGAGCTGATTCAAACCCGACACGTGCCGCAGCAGCGAGGCGCTCGCGGTATTCAGATCCACGCCGACGTAATTCACACACGACTCGATGACTTGATCAAGCGACTCCTTCAATTCTTTTTTACCGACGTCATGCTGATACATGCCGACGACAATGTGTTGCGGTTCGATCTTGACCAACTCGCTGAGTGGATCGAGCAGCCGGCGACCGATCGACACCGTCCCGCGACCGGTCGCGTCGAGTTCCGGAAACTCCTCGCGAGCTACAGGGCTTGTCGAGTAAATGCTGGCTCCCGCTTCGTTGACGATGACGTATCGTGCTTCGGGAAGTTCTTGCGCGATCATTTCCGTGACGAGATCTTCCGTCTCACGACACGCCGTACCGTTGCCGATCGCGACCACTTGGCAGTTGTGTAGCCGCATCAACTCCGCCAGCTTCGTGATGCAGGCCCCGCGTTTTTCGGCATTGCCTGTCACGTAGACGACATCGTTCACCGCCAGATTTCCGCACTCATCCAGCACGGCAACTTTGCATCCCGTCCGAAATCCGGGATCAATCGCCAGGACACGTTGATTGCGCATCGGCGGCTGCAACAACAGGCTTCGCAAGTTACGAGCGAAGACATCGATCGCTTGCTGCTCCGCTTTGTCGCTCAACTCGCGGCGAATCTCGCGTTCAAGGCTCGGTTGAATGAGTCGTTGAAGCGCGTCGATCAAACAAGTTTTGAGAAAGTCTCGATGCGGGTGCGTGTCCCACCGGTAATGTGTTTCACAAGCCGAGAGTACCGAGGCGTCGTCCCATTCAAACTTCACGCGCAAGGCACCTGACTTCTCGCCTCGATTGAGTGCCAGTACACGGTGCGGCGGAATTTTGGAGACCGCTTCAGAGAACTCGAAGTAATCGCGGTACTCATGGCCGCTGGCCGTACCTTCTTTGGTGGGCGTTCCCGCGAACTTGCCAGTGCGCCACGAAAGTTGCCGGCACGCCTCACGCAGAGCCGCCTCTTCGCTGATTCCTTCGGCAATGATGTCTGACGCGCCTTGCAACACTTCCGTCGGAGTCGGGAGTTCTTGCTCCGGATTCACAAATGCTGAGGCGGCGGCGATCAAGTCCGTCAGCTCCGGATCTCCGGCCAAAATTTTCGCGGCGAGCGGTTCGAGCCCACGTTGACGTGCGGCAGATGCGCGAGATGTCCGCTTCGTGCGGTACGGGAGATAAAGGTCTTCGAGCCGCTTGAGCGTGTCGGCCGCCTCGATCTCAGCGCGAAGTTCAGGTGTGAGTTTTCCTTGAGCATCGATCAAACGGAGGATTGCCGTCGCTCGCTCTCTCAACTGACGCAAGCTCTTCACTCGCGACTCGATGCCACGTAGTTGCTCTTCGTCGAGGTTCCCCGTCTTCTCTTTGCGATAGCGGGTGATAAACGGAATCGTGTTCCCCGCGTCGAGCAGAGCAACCACGTTCTGCACTTGGCTGAGGCTGTGCCCCAACTCAGTCGCGATGCGTGAGAATTCAATTGAAGCCGGTTCGTCCATGCTGCGGTCCATCGTGCAACGACTCGTTCATGAATGCGGCGGACAGGTTTATTGCCGCGCTGTGAAATCGCCAAAAATAAAATGACTCAAACAAGATAGGCCGAACGGGCGGAAGCGTGACGAACCTCCCGGCGGATGTCGAGCGCCACCAGCAATCGAGTCACAGATGCGATGGCCTTTCTTTGAGTCCACGTCAGCAAGATTCTTAACTGTCGCTGTTGACCGGCAAGTTCCGCCGAAGCCGCTACGATATTCGATGAGCAGTTCTGAAGCAGACTCGCCCACGCTCAAAACAACTTCAGGCCAATTTCTCCGAATCCTCTGATTCATGATTTTCTTGAGTCCTCTGACGGAATCTCTTGCGCCGAGGTCAGAAGTTCTCAAGTCGTTGCAATCGTTCAGCCGATCCTTATGGGACCGATCAAGATGATCGATCCCACAAAGCACAGAACTGTCTCAAGGAAGGGTCTGACGATGCGAGCCACCTCTCAACCGCGACTTCGGCTGTTCGATCCTGACAATCAAGTGGCCACATTGGCCCCGCGGCAAAAAAAGGTGCGTCTAGCAGAAATCATCACGGTGCTTGCCGAGGCAACTCGCTCAGATCGAGCCTGGCTCTCCGATTTCGCCGACGACGAAGTTCGCATCTCAGCCGACCTTTACGAAGTCCTGACGACCTATCGCCGCTTGCGTCCAAGTGCGTAGTTGATGCTCAGTCGCGATCCCGTGACTTTGAGGCTGATCATGCTGCGTCAACTAGCACGCACGATTTGGGAAGCGGGTGTTGCCGCGGTTTCGTCCGAACGACTGGTTCACAATGCCATTCGCTGCGACGGAAAAACGCTGTCGATCTGCGGCCACGATTTTGAAATCGGATCGCTGCATCGCATCGTTGTGCTCGGCGCGGGGAAGGCCGGTGCCGGCATGGCTGCCGCCGTAGAAGCGTCACTCGGTTCCGAATTGACTGACACAAAGGTGACCGGCTGGGTGAACGTCCCCGCCGACTGCGTCCGTCCGTTACGTCGAATCACGCTGCATCCCGCGCGACCGCCGGGATTGAACGAACCGACCGAGGCCGGTGTCTTCGGAACTCAACGAATCTTAGAGTTAGCCGCCTCACTGCGTGACGACGACCTCGCGATCGTGCTGATCTCTGGCGGAGGAAGTGCCTTGTCACCGGCTCCGATTCCCGGAATCACGCTCGCGGACAAGCAGGCCGTGACGCGCTTCTTGATGCGTTCGGGCGCGACCATTCAGGAACTCAACACCGTTCGCAAACATCTGTCGCTATTCAAAGGGGGCGGCCTCGCACGAACAGCTTCGCAAGCGAAGGCAGCGATCACGCTCATCATCTCGGACGTCATCGGAGATCCGCTGGACGTGATCGCTTCCGGACCAACGGTCGCTGACACCACAACTGCTGCCGACGCACTCGCGGTACTAGACCGATTCGGTGCGCAGCCACCGGACGTTCCGGCCAACGTAGCCCTCACGCTCCGCGTGAGGAAAGCCGAGCTCGCACGCAGCCCCGCAAGTGATTCCGATATCGTTCGCGCACTCGACGCTCCGTGCGTGCCCGGCTTTCCTCACGCGGAGCGTAAGAGCTACGTTCACGTCATCGGCAACAACGCGACTGCGCTCGATGCCGCGGCGAACAAAGCTCGTGAGTTGGGTTTTGCGGTGAAGTTGCTCGGCTCAAACAACGCTGGCGAAGCTCAATCCTTCGGCCACGAGTTGGCGGAACTCTGTCGCCGCATTCGAGACGGACAAGCTGACGTCACGCCGCCCGTCTGCATCCTCAGCGGTGGCGAGCCGATCGTGAAGCTCGTGCCAATAGATCAGCCGCGCAAGGGGGGGCGCAATCAAGAAGTCGCGCTCGCCGCGTTGCAACATCTGTGGAACAACGGCCTCGACCACATCGCCATCTTGTCCGGCGGCACCGACGGCGAAGACGGCCCGACCAACGCTGCCGGAGCGGTTGTCGATGAAACCCTGCGTCAATCAGCGATCGCCCAAGGTCTTGATCCCGCCGAGTTCCTGGCAATCAACAATTCGTACCCCTTCTTCGAGCAAACCGGCGGCCTGCTGCTCACCGGCCCGACTCACACCAATGTCATGGACCTGCGCGTCGCAGTGGTGCAATGACGCGGCGATCATCGAAATCGCCTCAGCAATCTGCCTCCGCTTGTGACGGCCAGAGCGTGTATCGAATGGCAAGGCCGCCAAGGATCAAGCAGCCGCCAATCATTGTGGAAATGCCGACCGACTCGCCCCCAAAAAGCCACGCCCACAGTGGGACTAAGATCGGCTCCAACAGCATCAACAACGCGGCCTCTTGAACGCTCAGCAGCGCCACTCCGCGAGCGGCGAGGACATATGGGACGCCCATCTGAAACACTCCCAAGAACGCGATCATGGTCCATTGAATTCCGGTCAAACGGATGTCGTAATTCCAAACAACAGGGAGCACGACCAAACCGCTCACCGCATGATTGAGGACTGTCACCCATACCGAGTCTTCCTCTTTGAGCCAACGCAGCGTCAGCACGACTCCCGCGTACGCCGCCCCGCTGCCGAGCGCGAGTAAGTTACCGTCAGCTCGTTGACCGTCTCCTTCGGAGAACACGATCCAAGAGATGCCAATCACCGTACTCACCAGAGCCACAAAGTTTGAACCGCGGATGCGCTCTTTGAACAACAACCAGCCAAACAAAAATACCCAAACGGTGCTGGTATATTGCAAGAACGACGCGGCCCCCGCTGTCGTGCGGGTGAAGGCGTTGATGAAGAGCACATTCATCACGGCGAAGAAGATCGCTGACGGAATGAAACGCGGCTTCAAAGTCGCTCGCCGCCAATTGACGAACGGTAGTAATCCCACCGCAGCGAACAGCGTGCGATAACAGGCCAGCATCATGCCCCGCTGAGCGAGCGGGATTGCTTGCAACGTCGGGCTCTTGATGAGGATGCCACTGATACTCCAGAGCAAGGCCGCGACAATCAGCAGGACACGGCCTCGTGACTGTCGCCGCTGGAATTCGCCTGGACCACTTTCCGCTTCAGCCAATGTCATGGAACGAAAACTCCCGGTCGAAGCGAATCGGCTTCGACCGGGAGAGTATTGCTGCGACTCGTTTTTTCAAACGGCATGCCTCGCCTCACTTACGAATCCGACTTGAAGCGATAGCCCACTCCGCGAACCGTTTCGACGAAGCGTGCTTTGTCGCCGATCTTCTGCCGTAACGAGCGAATGTGGACGTCGATTGTTCGCTCCAGCGCGTTCGCGTCTTCGCCACGAGCGTTATCCATCAGCTCGTTGCGAGAATACGGACGACCGGGACGACGTATCATCGTCCACAACATGCGGAACTCAGTCGGCGTCAGCAGGACTTCGACGCCATCGACTCGCGCGACATGATTCGTGCGATCGACCTCGATCCCTTCCACAGAGACCACATCACCAGACTGCTGTTCGACGGAGGGACGCCTCAACAACGCTTTGATGCGATGAATCAGCGGCTTGAGTTTGAACGGCTTGGAAACGTAGTCGTCAGCTCCCATGTTGAAGCCGACAATCTCATCCACTTCTTCACTCTTCGCCGTCAGCATCAGAATGCGAATCGCCTGCGTTTTCGGATCACTGCGAAGCTGTCGGCAGACTTGCAGGCCGTCCATGCCGGGGAGCATCAAGTCGAGCACGACGAGGTCTGGTATTGCTGTCTGTGCTCGACGGAGCCCGTCTTGACCATCGCAGGCGGTCAGCACCTCGAAGCCTTCATTGCTGAGGTTGTAAGCCAGAATCTCGATCAGCGAGCGTTCATCTTCGATGATCAGAATCTTCGATTTCGACATGAGCACGTACTCGACGGACCAGGAACTTGGGGGGCATCGACGAGTTTGTGTTATCGCGGTTTTTGCCGACGCTGTCGTGTCGAATGGTGATGAATCTTGTGTTAATTCTGTGCGTAGAGCAGGCGGCTCGCCTGCTTTTGAGTGATCGCAAAAACCACAGGCGAGCCGCCTGTGCTACGAGAGTCAAAACGGCCTCTATCGAAAGTGCGCGCGATGACGAATGATTTCGCCTTCGACGAGATAGACGACATCTTCAGCGATGTTGGTCGCGTGATCGGCAACTCGTTCCACATGGCGTGATGCGGAAAACAGGTTCAACGCTGGCTCGACAAGCTCCGGATGTCGTTTCATTCGATCAACCAGCTCATCAATGATCTCACGGTTAAGCTCATCGACGACATCGTCTGCCTCGCAAACCTGCCGAGCAAGATGCGTATCAAGTCCGACGTAGGCGTCGATCGCCTGATGCAGCATATCGACCGCACGACAGGCCATCTCTTTCAGTTTGTCTGGAACTTCGATGTCCGGCTGATTGACCAAACCACACGCTCGCTCGGCAATATGAACGCTGAGATCCGCCACACGCTCCAGTTCGCCGGTGATTTTCAGCACGGTCGTAATGCGTCGCAAATCGGTCGCGACAGGTTGATGCAGCGCGAGGATCTTGAGGCATTCCTCTTCAATGCTGACGTCAAAGCGATCGACCTCGTCGTCCTGCTTTGCGAGTTCTTTGGCACGCTCGATACTCGGCTCCGATAATTCATCGACCGCCTTGTGGACCAACTCCTCCACTGTTGCGCACATCGAGAGCAGGTTGCGGTGCAGGACACTGAGATCGCGGGTGAGGTGAGCAGTCATGACGGAATTTCAATTTGAGAGATGAGATCTGCCTAGCACGAACTTTCCAATCTGAGATTTCAAATTGGAACAGCCACCAGCCTCATCCAAACCGACCTGTGATGTAGTCTTCGGTCTGTTTCTTCTTCGGTGTTGTGAACAATTTTTGCGTCTGATCCTTCTCGATCAAGTAGCCTTGAAAGAAGAACGCCGTCCAATCGCTGATGCGCGCGGCCTGCTGCATATTGTGCGTGACGATGACGATCGTGTAATTCTGCTTGAGTTCAAAGATCAGGTCTTCGATGCGCGCCGTCGAAGCAGGGTCGAGCGCCGAAGCCGGTTCATCCATCAGTAAGACGTCGGGGTTCGTCGCCAGTGCCCGCGCGATGCAAAGCCGCTGTTGCTGGCCACCCGACAACGAGAGGGCCGAATCTTGCATGCGGTCTTTGACTTCGTCCCAGAGTGCGGCTCGCTTCAGCGATTGCTCGACGATCTCGCGCAACGCCTTTTGATTGCTCTGCCCGGCGATCTTGGGGCCGTAAGCGACATTGTCGAAGACCGACTTGGGAAACGGCGTCGATTTCTGAAAGACCATTCCAACCCGTTTGCGCAACGCGACCACATCGACTTCCGGTGCGTAGATGTCTTGCCCTTCGAGCGTCACCGTTCCGGTGAGTCGCGTCCCCTCAATAATGTCATTCATGCGATTGAGCGTCCGCAAAAACGTGCTCTTACCGCAACCCGATGGGCCGATAAAGGCCGTGACGGAACGTTCGGGGACGGTCATCGACACGTCGAACAACGCCTGTTTCTCTCCGTAGAAGAAGTTGAGGCTGCTGACTTCGAGTTTGGATACCTCAGTCTCGGTCTGCACTGGCCGGCTCCTCTTGACGGTTTCGCGCTGCTGCCGTTGATGCATCAGTTCGGAAAACGATTGCATGATCGTCATACGACAAAGCTCCTGATGTTTCTCGACACCGCACGGTCTGCGGGCGGTGTCATTTCCGATTGACCACTGCGTTCGTCACCACTGCGTTCGTCGTTGAAATCGATTACGGATCAAAATCGCCGCCGTATTCATCACCATGAGAACAACCAACAAAACCATGATCCCCGCAGCCGCCAAGTGGTCATATTCCGGCTGTGCCCGCGAGACCCAGTTGAAAATCTGAATGGGCAGCGACGTGAAGACATCAAACGGAGCTTCCAGCAACCCGGTGGGATGCTGCCAGACGGCGGAGAG
>JANNDA010000127.1:0-4955 GCA_031387195.1 Planctomyces sp.
CAGTACTCCCACGACTGACACCCGCGCATTTGGGGATGCAAACGGAGTCAGCGCTGTCATCCGTCTCAACGACACAACTGGCGCGACAACTTGCTCAGAATTGCGTCGGGCGAAACGACCCCCAGAACGGGCGAAACCGCGCTGAACAGAAGTTGTGACAGAACGCTCAACGAGAGAACGACTGCTGCGATGAGCGCGACAGATATCCGCGTCACAGCCGTTGCAATGCGACCGGCAGAAGATCGGCGAGCGGGGCGGCGTCAGCCACAACAAGTGCTTCCCCTCACTAACCCGAAGCGTCAGCGAGGGCGAAAGCGTCCAGCGACTCTGACTTCCGAGCGTTTTGGAGCGCTCGCCCTCGCTGACGCTTCGGGTTAGTTTGCCTGATCGCTTTTCGGTCACAGAAATCACAAAGTGCGTCGTGCGCCCGGGGTCAGGCGTAGAAAAAGAACTTCTCCGCCGTTTTTCGGAGCAGCCAATCGCGGTCGTCCTTCGAGACAAAATCCATTCGGTCGCGGACGAGGCTGATCGATGCCTTGTAGTTGTTGACTCCCTGAATCTGATACGGCGAGTCGCTGGCCCACAACAGCCGTTGTGGGCCGAAGCAGTCGAGCAACCGCTTGATCATCGGGATCAGCTCATCATGCGGCGGCTTCTTCTGACCCAGCGCGTAGTAGGCTGAAATCTTGACGCTGGTGTGCTTGTGCCGAGCCAATCGGCACAGAGCTTTGATGTCGCTGTCTCGGAACTCACCATCCACTCCGATGCGCGCGAAGTGGTCGATCACAACAGGCGTGTCGGGATGTTGCTCACACATCGCGTCGGTCGCGGCCAAGTCCGAAGCGTTGATCAACAGGCACATCGCCTGACGAGTTTCCGCCCCGGTCTTCCACATCTCGATCATGCCGGGCGCTTCGAGCCACTTGGCTTGATCCTCTTTCTTGCGAACGAACGGCGTGATGCGGAAGCCGGTGACTCCTTGCGGCAGCAGCTCCTTCATCGTATCCCCGGCGTGAAGCAGTTGGTCATTGACCATGCCCTGCACTCGAAACAGCTTCGGATGCCGCCGCACCGCGTCGATCAGATACGAGTTGTCGAACAGGTGATACACCGAGTGCTGAATCAACACGACTCGGCCAACTCCCTCCGGCCGAGCGATCGCCATCAGCTCGTCATCGGTGAAGCTCGGCGGCTTGAGGTCCGCTTTCGTCTGGCCCGGAGCGAGCGGAAATTTTTCGACCTCCCCCGGCCAGATGTGCGAATGCGCGTCGATCCACGGCAGGTCGCTCGTTTGCGCTTCCGTCACTCCCGTTACTGCGACCGCACTCATGGCGACCCCCGTTTTCAAAGCGTCCCGTCGAGTCATGGTGATTGGCTGGCTCATGAGGCTGCTCACTCCCGGTCTGGTTGTTTTGATCCATTCGTCGTACCGACTCCGTGGTCCGGCTTTGCCATCCGTGGGGTCAACTCTTCGGATTTGAACCCACGGATGGCAAGGCCGGACCACGGATGGGGAAAATCGGGTGATCTACTTGGCTGGCTCGAAAAGCATATCGGTCGAGCCGCCAAACTTCGCCGGAAGCGGGATGTTCGACGACGATTTCTCATCGCCGACAACGCGGCATTGCCAGCGGCCCTTAAGCTCCAGTTGGTTCTTCCCGCTGAGGAGGATCGGGGCCTGCTGCAAACCAATGGATTGCTCAGCGCCTCCACCATGCAGCACCAGCATGTTCGTGTCGTCGAGGTAAATCGCTTTGTCAGGAACTCGCAACACCGTTCGATCGGCCGGACCTCCCGGCTCGGCGATCAAGGCTTCGCCGTTGAGCCATGCGCGGGCAGTACCGTCTCGTGAGGCGATCGACAGTTTCACTCCGGACGGATCCATCCACGCCTTGGGCAATCGAATCGTGCAGCGATACCACACCGGGCCACCTAATGTTCCGAAGCCGGCGTTTGTCTCGGACCAGCGGCTGGGGATCGAAATGGGAGACCAATCGCCACACGGCTGCCGCGCCAACGCCATCGGCTGCACCGATCGCACAAACGTCTTCGCCGGTCGTTGGTCGTACTTCGAGCGAAACGGCTCGCCGCCGAGAATCTGATCGCTGGTGATTGTCGGGCAGACGAACCGCTCGACGTGCGAGATGACGAGATCGTTGCCGGTGAAATGATCGACGTTGGGCCAACGCTTCGGGTTGTACATGCAGTCGGTCAGGTCGCGCATCAGTGCGACTTGCGTTCTGTTGCGAACCATCTGCCGCAGCCCGAACGGGCGACCGAGCACGCACATGTTGAGATGAACGCCGACCAAGATCACGTTCTTGACGCCGCGCGATGCAAGCACGTTCCAAACTTCGTCACCTCGGTCGGAGATGAAGTCGCGGTCGGCGTCGATTTCGATCAGCTTCGACTGCGACTTCCACGGCATCCCCGGATTGCGGCCCATTGCTTTGAGCTTCGCCGCCCACTCGGCGTGCTCGGCCGGATCGTCGTCCTCGCCGCCGTCTGATTGGTCGATCGGATAGACCGCCTGCTCTTCGCTCGGAATCCGCGAGCACCAATGTTCAACATCACGCGGTATGTTCTTCGCAACCGGTGCTTCGACGGCACGCTTGCGAGCGGGATGATTTTCGTAAGCCGCCATGCAATCGCTGGGCGAGTGGATGACCGTCGCTCCGCGATTCCGAGCCTCCTTCAAGACCTCATTCATGCGAGGAGCGAACTCTTCCAGTCGCCGGACTGCGTTCAAACAGTGGTGATAGTCCCAGACATCACACACGATGACGGCGGTTTCCTTCGCGTCCCAAGTTGCCTCGCGAACTGCTTGCTTGAAAAAACCGCTGTTAGCGGCAGTCTCGTTTTGCGAGCGAAGTTGCCATTTGAAATCGTCGGCGAACGTCGATCCCGCCATCAGCAGCACTCCGCATACGAGGGGCACGAGTCGTTGAGCTTGCATCCCGATGGTCTCCAATTTTTGGCGAGCGGGCGGCGTCAGTCCCCCGGTTCTGTGGCGAATAGACCAGGGGCTGACGCCGCCCCGTTCGCCTTTCTCCTGTTGTGGCCGATCACGAATCTTTGGACGGCGCACTGCCGGGAGGCGTGAATTTTTTCTTGGGCGGCGGCTTGATGTGGCCGTTTTGGATGTCTTGCACAACCTCTGCCAAGATTGCGGGGTCGGCGGTTTTCAGGACATGGGCCAATCGGCTGGCGGGGACACCGAGTCGCTCCATTACTTCGCCCGCCTGTTTCCAGAGTCGTTCGAGCTTTTTGCCTTCGGAGAGATACAACTCAGCGGCCAAATCGCTCAGGCGCGTCTGGTCGATCGAGTCGAGGTTGTTGTAGTACCGCTTGATAATCTGGTCTTGGTACGGCGAGTAATTCTGCGACTTCTTGGCCATGTGACTGTTCCTCTCCATTGTCAGCTTCAGGTTGTTCCGCATCTTGCGGGGGCGGATTGTAGCGGTGGCTAGAAACGCGGAAAGGAATGATTGTGGCTTGCTCGTTGACGGGAGTTTGTGAACGATTACTAACCCGAAGTGTGAGCGAGGGCGGGTACTCCAGAAGACTCAGAATTCATCGCTTTGTGGAGCGTCCGCCCTCGCTGACGCTTCGGGTTAGTTTCTGTCACTGCGCGGAGAACTCGCGATGTTTGAACTGCCGCGATCGCATTTTCCGACCACGACGACTCGGCGTGAGTTGTTGTTTCGTGCTGGTGGTGGAATCGGCGGACTCGCGTTGGCGACGTTGCTGGCCAGCGAGCAGCACGCGACAGCGGCGGAACACGCTCGATCGGCGAATCCGCTCGCGGCCAAAGACACGCATTTCGCACCGCGAGCGCGTCGCGTGATTTGGCTCTTCATGCACGGTGGGCCAAGTCACGTGGATCTGTTTGATCCGAAACCGGAGCTCACTCGGCTCGCGGGGCAGACGTTGCCAGAGAGTTTTGGAGAGGTGATGACTCGGCGTAAGGTGGCAGCGAATCCATTGCTGCCGGCGATCAAGCCGTTTCGGCCGCGTGGGGAATCGGGGATTGAGGTCTCGGACTTCTTACCGCACATCGGTTCGTGCGCGGACGAACTTTGCGTGCTGCGAGGTTGTCACGGCGACAGCGTGAATCATCCGCAAGCGGTGTATCAGGTGAATACCGGCAGCGTGCTGACCGGGCGACCGAGCCTCGGGGCGTGGGTCGCGTATGGATTCGGCACGGAGAATCAAAATCTTCCGGCCTTCGTTGTGTTGTCTGATCCCGGCAACGGCGTGAAAGGCGGGCCGCCCGCGTGGGGCAGTGGATATCTCCCGGCCACGTTTCAAGGGACCATGATGCGGCCGGGCAAGAGTCCGCTGTTGTATCTGCAACCTCCGGAAGGGATCTCTTCGGAGCGGCAACGTCGGTTACTGGCGTTCGTGCAGAAGTCCAACGAACGGCACATGGCCGAACGCGATTTCGATGATCAACTGGCTGCGCGAATCAACGCTTATGAACTCGCCTTTCGGATGCAGACGGAAGCACCTGATGTCGTCGATCTGCGCGGTGAGTCGGCCTCAACGCTGAATATGTACGGTATCGGTGAGTCAGACACGGATGAATTCGGAACGCGCTGTTTACTTGCGAGGCGGATGATCGAACGCGGCGTTCGTTTCGTGCAGTTGTATTCCGGCGACACGAACGGCTGGGACGCTCACAACAACGTGCTGGAGAATCACTCGACGATGTGTCGTCGCACGGACAAACCAGTGGCTGGCCTGTTGCGAGATCTGCGACAGCGCGGATTGCTGGACGACACGCTCGTGATCTGGGGCGGTGAGTTCGGACGAATGCCAATGAGCGAACAGGGCAAAGGCCGCGATCACAATCCGTGGGGCTACACGGTCTGGCTGGCCGGTGCCGGAGTCCGCAGCGGTTTTGTTCATGGAGCGACTGATCCGATTGGTTTGCGAGCGGCTGAAGGAAAGGT
>JANNDA010000185.1:0-5089 GCA_031387195.1 Planctomyces sp.
CGAGACCGGCATGTACTGCATCGGTGGACCGGCGCATTCGCCGCACGTCGTGGCTCAAGTCCGGCTCAAGCCGGGCGAGAAGTTTTCATGCGATCTGAATCTCGGCGAAGGACTGTATCGAGTGCGGGGACCGCAGTTGCCGTACGTCGTCGAATTCCGAGTGCTGGCGGAGTCGGGGGTCTCGCGTTGGGAACTCGACCTGTCACGCGGCCCGACCGCCGACACGCCACGCGCCGTGCAAGCCGGAACGCAGTTCTTCGTGCTGACCAACGATCAGGGGCACGAGCTGGTCGCGCGGCTGGAGCGTGTCGCCAGTCGTGCGGATGCTCTGACCGCCGCTCGCGCCGCCGCGACGCCGTTGTTCCGCGAGTTGTTTCCGGGCGAATGCCTCTCCGGCAATCAGCTCATCCGCGTCGAGCAGATCACGCTGTTGCTGACCCGGCTGGACCGCGCTCAGCAGCTCTACTTTGAACTGGGAGACGCACGGGCGTTCGAGCGAATTCACGAACACTTTCAACAGCTCAATGACATCGTGCAGCGTGAGGGTGGCTCGCTGGTCAAGACGCTGACCGAAGGGATTGAGGCGGTCTTCACGGAACCGCTCAGCGCAGTCCGCGCTGGCCTGGCGATGCGGGAACTCGGCGAGTCGAACCTGAGTATCGCGGTGCATCGCGGCCCGGCGATGGTGGCCACGCTCAACGAGCATCTCGACTATTTCGGAGCCACGGTCAGCACGGCCGAGCAACTGCTGGCGATCGCAGCGCAACGGGACTCGGCTGCGCAGTTGGTCGTCAGCAACTCGATCGCGATGGACGAAGACGTCGCGGAAGCGATTGCCGCGCGGCAACTTGCCTTTCTCATCGAGCAACAGCTCTCGACAACCCCGCCGGTCTGGCTGCATCGCGTGCAGCCGATCGAGCAGTAACGCGAACGGCAGGACTTTGTTTGCTCGCACACTCTTGCTGGTTAGTTTTCTGTCATCATTTCTTCTCGATAAACGCAACTGACTTTGGAGGTATTCGATCAACAAATCGGACGTTGCCGTTGCGTTGCCCACCCTATACCCCCTCCCTAGAATCCCGCGCTCTTACTGGCCCTACTCTGTTGCGAACGTCCATTCGCACGTGCCGGTGAGTCTCACAATCGTGCGTCAAAACCTTCGTCCGAAATCTCGTCCTTAAAGGAGTGAGGGGAACATGAAGCGAAATGGTGTCGCGTTGCTGGCCTCGTTGGCCGTGGGCTTCAAACAAGGGGCAGTCGTCCTCAGAAGCCTGAAACCCGTTCTGTGTGCGATCGCTCTGTTGCTATTGGCGGGTACCACCGCCAGTGCCGGCGAAGCGGACTTGGCCATCCCGGATTTGAATGTCGTGACGTTTCATCTCGTCGGGCAAAGCATCACCGGATGGTGGCTGCTCTTTTGCGGTGCCTGGGTCATCTGCGGGACGCTGGGGATCAGTCTTTACCTGCGAGCAGAAATCAAAAAGCTCCCGGCTCACAAGTCGATGTTGGACGTCGCGGAAATCATTTTCCAAACCTGCAAAACCTATCTGCTTCAGCAAGGCAAATTCCTGCTGATGCTGTTCGTCATCATCGGTTCGGCGATGGCGTACTATTTCGTTGGGCTGAAGCACGAACCACCGACAACGGCACTGTTGGTTCTGTTTTTCTCACTGGTCGGCATGGGCGGGTCGTACTGGGTGGCGTGGTACGGCATCCGCGTGAATACGTTCGCGAACTGCCGCACGGCGTTCGCCGCGTTGCGTGGTGAGCCGTGGGACGTGGTCAATATTCCGCTGCGATCAGGCATGTCGATCGGTCTGTTTTTGATTTCACTCGAGCTGGTGATGATGGTCATCATCCTGCTGTTCGTGCCACGAGCGATTGTCGGTTACTGCTTTTTGGGCTTTGCCATTGGTGAATCGCTCGGTGCGTCAGTGCTGCGTATCGCAGGCGGCATCTTCACGAAGATCGCCGACATCGGGTCGGACTTGATGAAGATCGTCTTCAACGTGAAGGAAGACGATCCGCGCAATCCCGGCGTGATCGCCGACTGCACCGGCGATAACGCAGGCGATTCGGTCGGTCCGACAGCGGACGGATTTGAGACCTACGGCGTGACCGGCGTGGCGCTGATCTCGTTCATTACCTTGGCGGTTGAAAGCGTCGAGATTCAGGCCAAGTTGATCGTCTGGATTTTCGCCATGCGATTCTTGATGGACTTCATGTCGGGCTGTTCTTACTTCATCAATCAGCAGATCTCCGAAAAGAAGTACCTCGGTCTGAAAGAGTTCGATTTCGAGGAGCCACTGACTCGGCTCATCTGGATTGCGTCGATTCTGTGTATCACCACCTCTTACGGTATGAGCTGGTTGTTGATTGGCGATCTTTCCATCAAGGGTGAAGCGCTGCCGCAACTGTGGTGGCAGTTGGCGTCGATCATCAGCTTGGGAACGTTGGCTGCGGTGTTGATTCCCGAATTCACCAAGGTCTTCACGAGTTCGCACTCCAAACACGTGCATGAAATCGTGATCGCCTCTCGCGAAGGCGGAGCGTCGCTGACGATTCTCTCCGGATTGGTCGCGGGCAACTTCAGTGCGTTCTGGAAGGGGATGCTGATCGCCGGTCTGATGGCGGCAGCGTACTTCGTCAGCATGTTGGGACTCGGCGAGATCATGGGAGCACACGCTTCCGTCTTTGCGTTTGGCCTCGTGGCGTTCGGGTTCCTGTGCATGGGACCGGTCAACATCGCCGTGGATAGTTACGGCCCGGTGACCGACAACGCTCAGTCCGTGTTTGAGTTGGCTCAGACCGAGCACATCCCCGGCATCAAGGACGAGATCAAACGCGACTTTGGTTTTGATCCGGACTTTGAACTGGGCAAGCATTATCTCGAAGCGAACGACTCGGCCGGCAACACGTTCAAGGCGACGGCCAAGCCGGTGCTGATTGGAACGGCGGTTGTCGGGGCGACGACGATGATCTTCTCGATCATTCTGCTGCTGGAGAAGGCGGGCATGTTGCATCTGAGTCTGACCGACGCTCCGGTGCTGATCGGGTTCATCTGCGGCGGTGCAGTGATTTACTGGTTCTGCGGTGCTTCGATGCAAGCCGTGACCACCGGTGCGTACCGAGCGGTCGAATACATCAAGAAGAACATGGACCTCACCAAGACTGAAGCCGATCTCGAAGACTCGAAGACCGTTGTCCGCATCTGTACTGAGTACGCTCAGAAGGGGATGTGGAATATCTTCATCGTATTGATGACGATCACGTTGGCCTTCGCGTTCTTTGACCCGAACTTCTTCGTTGCGTATTTGATCTCGATCGCGGTGTTCGGTCTGTTCCAAGCGATCTACATGGCGAACGCCGGTGGTGCGTGGGACAACGCCAAGAAGTACGTCGAGGTCGATCTGAAAGAGAAGGGGACCGCCTTGCACGCGGCCACTGTCGTTGGCGATACCGTCGGCGATCCGTTCAAAGACACGACGTCCGTCGCGCTCAATCCGATCATCAAGTTCTCAACTCTCTTCGGTCTGCTGGCCGTGGAGATTGCGATCGAAGTGAAGCAAGCGGCGAAGGCCGGAACTGGGTCGGACTACACCGTCTACGTCGGTGTTTTGATGCTGGCCATCGCCCTCGTGTTCGTCTGGCGTTCGTTCTACTCGATGCGAATTCCGCCGCGAGATGAGGCGCTTGCCACAAAGTAAAATCGAGTATTGTTGATGCAGATCAGAAGCCCGGCTTTTCCAAAAAGCCGGGCTTCTTCATTGAGTGAAGACCAAGAGGGCTCCGTCGAGCCGGAGCACTCCAGGACTTTGCCTTCTCATTCTCGGAGTCCTCGCATGTCACCGCGTTGCCTGCTTCTCGTCTTACTGATGTTGACCACGACTCTTCCGCGAGCCGTTGCCTTTGACGACCGAGCCGCCGAACAGATCAAACGACTCCAGCGTTCGCCGACGGAAGTCGCCAATCAGCTCAGTCGGCGATATGGCCGCGCGTTGAAGCAGGTGCAGTACATTCCCGCCGTCGCGGTCATTGGCCGATTGCGATTGGGTGAGTTGACCGGTGATGGATCACATCGCACGGACATCGACAAACTGATCGCCCCTTTTCGAGAGGGAACCCAAAAGGCGATCGGTGACAAACCGAGCGGCGGAGATCTGGCTGGGTATTTGGTGTTCGGTGAACTCGCCCTGCGAACGAAAGACGACAAGCTCATCGCACTGACGAAGGCGGCTGCCGATTTCGCATTTGACAAGCAGGGTCAACCACGTGAGGCCGCTCCGTTTCACAACGAGATGTCGGACGCGGTGTTCATGAGCTGTCCGCTGCTGACCCAAGTTGGCCGACTGACGGGTGAGGTTAAGTATCACGACATGGCGGTGAAGCATCTCGCGTTCATGCAGAAACTGTGTCTGCGAAAGGACGGAATTTATCGCCACTCGCCGCTGGATGAGGCGGCGTGGGGACGAGGCAACGGTTTCCCGGCACTCGGACTCGCGTGGTCGCTGGGTGATCTGCCGAAAGAGCATTCTGGCCGTGCCGAGGTGTTGGCATCGTTTCAAAAGCACATGACGGCATTGAAACCCCATCAGGACTCGACCGGCATGTGGCATCAAGTCATCGACCATCCGGAGAGTTATCCCGAATTGACCGCGACCTGCATGATCACGTTTTCGATGTCGCGGGGAGTGCGTGAAGGCTGGCTCGATCGCGCAACGTTCGAGCCCGTTATTCGCCAGGCGTGGCCAGCGATCTCGGCTCGGATTGGTGACGATGGGTCGGTCACCGGAGTTTGTGAAGGGACTGGCAAGCAACCGAACTTGCAGGCGTACTTTGACCGCAAAGCGATCAATGGGTTCGATGATCGAGGCGGTGCGATGGCATTGCTCGTGGCCACGGAAATGGCCGCGTTCAAGTAACATTCCCCCACCGACCGCGTGTCTGCCAATACGTAGCCGTCATCGCTCCGTGCGCCGTGAAAGGTGTTGATCTTGAGCGGGGGATAATCCCGCCCGGCAACTTGTTGTTCCAGCCGGTAGCAATTGGAGCAACGGTGGAGGCAACGAAACCGTTGAAGCCTTCGATG
>JANNDA010000242.1:0-3071 GCA_031387195.1 Planctomyces sp.
CGAGACCGCCCGCATCCTGAACTCCGCAAGCGATCGCAGCCTCGTGATCCTCGACGAGATCGGTCGCGGCACGAGCACCTACGACGGCATCTCACTGGCGTGGGCGGTGACCGAATTCCTGCACGATCAAATTCATTGCCGCACGTTGTTCGCGACGCACTACCACGAACTGACCGAGCTGACCAAGACGCTGCAACACGCCAGCAATTGGAACGTCGCCATTCGCGAGCACGGCGACGACATCGTCTTCCTGCACAAGATCGTCGAAGGCCCCGCCGACAAAAGCTACGGCATCCACGTCGCCAAAATCGCTGGCCTGCCACGCGACGTCATCGAACGAGCCCAAGTCATCCTGGCCCAACTCGAATCCGATCACATCGACGAATCCGGCCGCGTGAAAATCCCCGTACGCAAAACGAAATCCCGCGATCGCCAACTCGCGCTCTTTATTGAGGCGGATCATCCGGTGATCGAAAAGCTGAAGTCACTCGACCTTGATCAGCTCACCCCCATTGCCGCGTTGCAGAAGCTGAATGAGTTCCGGCAGGAGTTGGCGAAGTGAAGAGATCGTTTCGTGTTGGCGGCGCGCACATTGAGGCGTAAGCTCACCTCAAGAATGTGGACTGGGGCGCGATCGGGAGATGGTGATGTTGCAAGTTCTCGGTGGGTCGAAGCGGTTGTGTAACGGGGTGACTCGTCGCGATCTGTTGTCGATCGGCGGCTTGAGTCTTTGCGGAGTCGGGATGCCCACGCTGGTGCCAATGCTGGCGAATGGCGAGCAGTCGGCCGAGAAAGGTTCTGAAAGCACGCTGCCGGGATTTGGTCGAGCGAAGAACGTGATTCTGCTGTACCTGTTCGGTGGGCCGAGCCATTTGGAAATGCTCGACATGAAGCCGCAGGCTCCGGTTGAGATTCGTGGGCAGCTTCAGTCGATCTCCTCCGCGCTCCCCGGCTGCGACGTGTGTGAACACTTGCCGAACATGGCCCAGGTGATGGATCGCGTCACGGTGGTTCGCTCGCTGACGCATCCGTGGAACTTTCATGGGATGCAGTACGCGACGACCGGTGCGCCGGAAGGGAGCATTCCGCTCGAAGAGACGATGACGCATCCGCAGCATCAACCTTTTTTCGGATCAGTGGTGAATTACCACGACCAGCAACGGCGAGGCCCCAAGCCGCACGGCTCGATTCCAGACAACATCGTCTTGCCGTTCATGCTCAGCACGCGCCGACCGGCGGCTCGGTACACGCCGCCGTTTGCCGCGTATCTCGGCAGTAGTTTCGATCCGATTTGGACGGAGTTTCGTGGCGAGCCGACTCGCAGTCAGGTGCGTCGATCGTTTGGCCCCGCAACGGAAATCCGCGATCCGTATCTCGGAGTGCAACGCGACTGTCGCTTCTTGATCGCGGCGGAAGCGGATCTGCCCAGCGATCTCACGTTGGACCGGCTCAATCGACGCCGCTCGTTGCTCGATCAATTGGAAACTCTGCGGCGTAATCTGGATCGACAGGCGGGACGATCGGTGCTCGATCAGAAACGAGAACTCGCCTTTTCACTGCTCGACTCGAAAGCCGTTCGCTCGGCGTTCGATCTGGATCAAGAGCCGGCTCATCTGCGCGACGCTTACGGTATGACGCTGTTTGGGCAGTCAACGTTGCAAGCTCGACGATTGGTCGAAGCGGGCTGCCGATTCGTGACCGTCGTGTGGGACGAATTCGGTCAGCTCAATGCCGGCTGGGACACGCACGTCGATCACTACAACCGCCTGAAGGGAGAACTGCTGCCGGGACTCGACTTGGCTTTCTCGGCGCTGATCCACGACCTCGAAGCCCGTGGCCTGCTCGACGACACGCTGGTCTTGGTCATGAGTGAGATGGGCCGCACGCCCCGCTTCGAGGGTGAAGGCCGAGGCCACTGGGGCCGAGCCTACACGAACTTCTTCGCCGGTGCCGGGCTGAAGAAAGGGAACGTCATCGGCCGCACCGATGCGATCGGTGCGACGGTCGCCGATCGACCGCTCACCGCGAAAGACATCCTCGCGACGATCTATCATTTGATCGGCATTGATCCGCACTCGACGTTGAATGACCGACTCAATCGCCCGGTCCCGTTGGTGCATGACGGCAAAGTCATTGCAGAAATGCTCGCATGAGCCGGACTCAGACAAGCACGACGCGCAAGCGAGTGGTTCGCGGCGGCGAGTGCTTTCACACGGGACCACTCACTCGCTTGCGCGTCGGGCTTGTATGAAATGCGGCAATCAATTGCGGAAGAAGACCAGCGTCACAGCCAGAAACGTCGGCAACAGAATCAGTCCCGAATAAATCATGTAGCCGAAGAAGCTCGGCATCTTGACGCCGTTTTCCTCGGCGATCGCTTTGACCATGAAATTCGGGCCGTTGCCGATGTAGGTGTTCGCTCCCATAAAGACCGAACCGCACGAGACCGCGGCTAACAAGCTCGGACCACCGGGCGTGGCCAGCAATTCTTTCAGATACAGCCCTTCGGCCGGGATGTGCTGCTGACCGGCCGCCGTCGCGGCGAACGTGAGATATGTCGGCGCGTTGTCCAGACAACTGGAAAGAATTCCCGACGCCCAGAAGTATTCCCACGGCTGGCTCAGGCCGAGCGTCATTCCCAAGACGTGGCGATCGCCGTTGCCCCACGCATTGAGGATCAACAACGCGGGAGCCATCGTGATGAAGATGCCCGCGAACAGCACCGCCACTTCAATGATCGGTCCAAACGAAAAGCGGTTCTTTTCGCGATTCGATTTCGGTGTTAACGCGAATCCCAAGATCCCCATCGCCAGCATCGCGACTTCTTTGATCCCCTTCGGCCACGGCTGACCGCCATTGAAGATCCCCTGTCCTTCCCCGTAGACCGCTGCGACGACACCGAGCAAGAACAGCACATTGCGGCGTCCCAGCATTCGTAGCGGGACGTGATGCTGGACCTGTTCCAACAACGCCCCCGGCTTCGCGAGTTCTTCCTTGTCGAGCACCACTTGGTCCCAAATGTTGAAGACCACCAGCAAGATTAGGTTGACCATCAGCCACTGTGGCCACAG
>JANNDA010000310.1:0-2410 GCA_031387195.1 Planctomyces sp.
CCTCCTGAGCCTGCCCCGGGTGCTTGTGCCAGGGCAAAAGTGCCAAAAAAATTGCGACGGCAAAACGTGCCCTGGCACACGCAACGGGGGCAGGCCGCGCGGCGTGGCGCTCGACCGCGCCCCGTGCCGGTTGGCTGGTGCCGATGTGACCTCGCTTCCATTCGAGGGGCTGCGCTACGTCGGCCGGCTGGGCATGATCCGCAGCGGCGCGGTGGCCGAAACTCCGTCGCTCTCTTCAAAGTTTGGAATAGCTAAAAAATAGCCCCGAGTGCCCGGGACGAACCCGGGCACCAGGGGCGTTCGATTTGTGGAAACAGATTTCATCAGCGGCGACGTCGCCGGCAACGGCAGCCAGCATGGAAACCTCGGACGCTGCCAAGTCTCTTGCCGTGCTTGAAGAATCAATAGGCAAGAAACATCAGTAGGCCAAGGGTGATCAGACTTTCCAAAGAAACCTCCTTGTGAAGAGGTTGAGCAAGAATTCGTCGTAGCGACCGTTGGCCACACGAGGGCGAAGGAATCGGAGAATATTGGCGGCACCAGCCAGTGATCACGAAGCCAAGCGACCTCGGCGCTGAGGGCGTCGCTCCGACGAGGGAACGGCCCCAAGCGGGGGCCACCGACGGGGGACATGTCGGCGAACCACTGGCCGACGAGATCAGGTTCAACGTGTGAACCGCGCTGAACGTGGACCGATCCCAACGAAGTCAGATCGAGCGATTCGTCGTAGAGGCAGCGGACGTCGCCGACCGGCGTGATGACGAGTTGCATCAGGCCGCCTCCTGGACCGAGATCGAACCAGCCGTTCGGAGAATGTTCCGCCGTGGCCGATCGACCAGCAGGCCATCGAAGGCCGGTTGCAATTGGCTCAACTCAGCAGCGACGGACTCACGGAGGACACGGTTCTCACGGAGTGATTGCGGCTGAACGCCGTTCACCAAGTCTTCGACCTGCGACACAAGAGTGTCGAGTTGTTCGTTCGATCGCACGTTCATCCGCCGAAATCGTTCGAAGAACTCGGTCAGCTTGGAGGCGACGGTGTCGCGAAAAACCTTCGGCTTGCCATCCTCGGTGCCGCTGAGCCGGTCGGTCAGATGTGTGACGAGTTGTGATAGTTCCGCCAGAAAGGCTTGCTCAGCCAATTGCAGAGCTTCATCAAATCGTGCGGCGACGCGACGGCACTCCTGTTCGTAGAGTTCCGGATTGAGCTGTCGCAGGTAGTCCGGTGGTTCGATCGACGGGAAGTCCCATTCGACGGCAAACAATCCGCTCAGTGATGCTGGGTAATCCGAGAGATTGAATAGCCGGCCGAGTCGCTGTTGTGCTGCGGTTCGCAGTTCGGAGTATCGACGGTCGAGTTGCTCAACCGCATTGGTCAACTCACCGCGCAACGACGTTAATTCGGAATCGAGTCGTTCGATGTCGTCGCGTCGAATCAACCGGATGGCGGGTTCGGGGTACGGCAGCGAGAGTCCTTTCCACACGGATTGAATGCGACCGCGAACGCTGCTGACGGCACCGTAGGCTGGATGCCGCGTGTCGAGCAACTTTTTGCCGGCACTCAGGAACTCGCCAGCGGCCCCGAATGCTTCGGCGGCTTCGGCCTTTTGTTCGGGGCTGAGGGTTTTGCGAACGCCGAACCAACGCAGACTCAAACGCACGGCGGCCGTGCTGGTTTGCAGTCGTTCGGCGGGAGTAGTCCGACGTGAGGTCGGAGACGATTGGCTCATTGGATGAAGACCTCCGTTGGTGTGTGAGTGAAGTTGGTCAGTTGAGCGATGGATCGCGCACGACTTTTCGTGAGGAGCGCGACGAAGCGGCGGACGATTTCTGATAGATGCCAGCACGAGTGGCATCGAGGCAGCGACCGGATGCCCAAGATCGCAAGCGATCGACGGATTCATTGGCGGTCACGGCCACTGGGACGATGTTTCGCGCGGCTTCCGTTAGCGGAAGATCGAGCAGCGCGGCGAGTCGACAACACGAGCGGATTTCAGCTCCGGTCCACGACTCGTCGCTGGGCAACTTCTGGTCGCGGTCCAAGTCGAAGGCTTCGAGATAAAGATTCCAAATCGATCGTCGTTCGTCACGGTTCGGCAGATCGAGAAAGAACACGCCATCAAATCGCTCCGCGCGAGAAAACTCCGGCGGCAACTTCGAGGCGTCATTCGACGTCGCGACGACGAACACGTCGCTGGTTCGGTCATTCAACCACGACAAGAATGTTCCGAAGAGTCGAGCACTCACGCCGCTGTCGGTTTGGCCCGAACTGGCGACACCGCTGAGCGCTTTCTCGACCTCATCGAGGAACAGGACTGCGGGAGCCATCGCATCAACGATGCGCAGGGCTTGGCGGATGTTCCGTTCCGATTCGCCGACCAGGCTGCCCATGAGTGAGCCGACGTCGAGC
>JANNDA010000322.1:0-3142 GCA_031387195.1 Planctomyces sp.
CACCACTCGCTCGCGCGTCGTGCTAAGGAGTTTCTTCATGCCGCATCACGAACTCGCTTTTCTCTCAGCGGTCGAGTTGGCGTCGATGATTCGGACGCGAAGAGTGTCACCGGTCGAAGTGATGCAGGATCTGCTCAAGCGAATTGAGCGGCTGAATCCGGCCCTGAACGCGTTCGTCACGATGCACTCTGAAGAAGCGTTGTGCTCGGCTCGCAAAGCGGAAGACTCGCTGATGCGCGGCGATCTGTGGGGGCCGTTGCACGGAGTGCCATTGCATGTGAAAGACAACTTGAGCGTCGCCGGTTCGCGGACGACATTCGGTTCCAAGTTGCTGGAGACGAATGTCACGTCGGAAGATTGCCCGGCGGTCGAGAGGTTACGCAAAGCGGGAATGATTCTGGTCGGTCGGACGAATTCTCCAGAGCACGGCTGGAAAGGAGTCACCGACAACCGCGTCTTCGGAATCACGCGCAATCCGTGGAACACGGCACTCACTCCGGGCGGTTCCAGCGGCGGTGCCTCGGCAGCCGTCGCGGCGGGGATGGGGCCGATCGGAGTCGGGACTGACGGCGGTGGTTCACTTCGGATTCCGGCATCGTTTTGTGGAGTCTTCGGATTCAAAGCCAGCTTCGGCCGAGTCCCCAATTGGCCCGGTAGCGGCGGGGCGATGTTGCGGCATATCGGCACGATCACCCGCACCGTCGGCGACACGGCTGCCGCGCTTGATGTGATGGCTGGTCCCGATCCGCGCGATCTGCTGTCGTTGCCGGCGACGTGTGAGTGTTACTCGGCCAACCTTGATCAGGGGCTGTGCGGAAAGCGCATCGCCTACAGCCCGAACTTGGGTTACGCGCGCGTTGATCCGGAAGTTGCAGCGATCTGTCAGAAAGCAGCCGAGCGATTTGCCGCCGCAGGACGTCACGTCGAAACGATTCCGTTGGACTGGTCCGATCCTTACGACACTTGGAGCGTCTTCTTCTTCGGGTCTGCCGCTGCGTCGCTCGAAAAGAAGTTGGCCTCGCAAGGAGATCTGCTCGACCCAGGACTTCGGCGAGTCGTTGATGCGGGGCTCAAGCTGAAGGGAATCGACTTCGTGAACGCACTCGCCGCACGGCACGAGTTTTGGGAGAAGGTCCGTCGCGTCTACGAGCGATTTGATCTGCTGCTGTGTCCCACTCTGCCGGTCCCACCATTCGCTGTCGGCCAAGATGACGCCGATCCGCTTGATGGGGAGAAGCTCGGCCCGCTGCAATGGACTCGCTTCACGTACCCGTTCAACCTCACCGGTCAGCCCGTGGCCAGCGTACCGGCGGGCTGGACGAAATCCGGTCTGCCCGTCGGACTGCAAATCATCGGCAACCGCTACGCCGACTTGCTGGTCTTGCAAGCCTCGCGAGCGTGGGAGCAAATCCAACCTTGGTGTGATCAGCGGCCGATGACCGTTGTTCAATGACAAACGGCCTGACACCGCGAGGATGTCAGGCCGTATTCAAAACTCGTAGCACAGGCGGCTCGCCTGTGATTGCCCCAATAACCAACACAGGCGAGCCGCCTGTGCTACGTTTTCACTTAGCTCTTCTTCACGTTGTAGCAGTGCAAATTCTGTTGATCGCGAAGATAGAGTTTGCCATCCAGGACGACGGGATGCGGCCAGCTTTTGCCGTGTACCGTCTTGATCTTGAATTGCCCCTTCAAGAGGTACTCTTTCGGAGTCGCTTCGACCAGCGCCATGACGCCATCGTCGTAACGGAAGTAGAGATGACCGTCGGCGGCAACGACCGCCGCAGACCCAGTCCCCGCACCGCGACCCGGTCGCCAGGCGTCTTTGCCAGTGAGGAACTCGACACAGACCGGGAAGCCGTTGTTGTGGCCGTGGCCCATGTAGAGATAGTCGCCGATCAGAATCGTGCCGCCGTGATGGTTCTGCAATTCCTTGGCCGGCTTGTACCAGACTTCGTCGGCACTGAACTTGTCGCCGTCCTTAACGATCTTCAGCAACGCCGAGCCGCCGTCGCCGTAACCGGTCGAACAGAAGACGTAATCATCGCGAATGATCGGTGTCGGAATATCGGCAGTGCCGTTCGCGACTTTGTTGTAGCTCCACAAGAACTTCCCGTCGGTCGCTCGTGAGGAAACGATTCCCTTGCCGACGAGTTGCACGTATTGCTTGACTCCGCCCGCGTTGCTGACGACGACTGACGAATAAGCCGCGCCGTCTTTGCCCTTGTTGCCGAGTTCCGGCACGGCGGACTTCCAAATCACATCACCGCTCTTCTTGTCGAGCGCCGCCAGCATCGCGTCCTGAGAGCCGGGTGTGACGATCAACCAATCGCCGTCCACTAGCGGGGACTCGCTGTAGCCCCAGCCGGACATCATCTTGCCGCCGAAGTCTTTCGTGAAACTCTTGGTCCAAATCACGTTGCCGGATTCCGTCCCCACGCAGGCGAGTTCGCCGTTGCGATCCAGCGCGTAAACGCGGTCGCCGTCGATGGTCGGCGTGCAATTGGGATCGCCCTTGCCGACCGGTGCCGCCCACAACTCTTTGCCGCTCAGGTCGAGACAAATCAGGAAGCAACCACCCTTGCGGTCCCCCATCGTGTAGATCTTGCCACCGGCGATCGAGAGGCTGGAAAAACCGCGTCCCAAGTTATCGGCAGTCCAGATGACATCGGGGCCAGCTTCGGACCATTCCTTCAGCAAACCGGTTTCGGTGGAGATCGCGTCACGCTTTGCACCGCGCCATGTCGGCCAATCTTTCGAGGCAGGCGCATCGGCACCGATCACCGTCAGTGACAATGCTGTGCCGAGCAAACCAAGTCCTGCTAACAACAGACTCTTACGCATTGGGAAAGGCTCCAATTGGGAGGAGAAAAAAGGTGGGCGAAATTGCGGGACGGACTGTAAGTCGCCCGGATAACGTTCGCAATCGGGAGAAAACGTCGATTGGCTCTCCGAGTCGAGCCGGTCGCGAGACAGTACTCGACTCGGAGAGTCTGTGAAGAATTGACGTGGGATAGGCTTCCAGCCTGTCATCTCAGCCCGAAAACATGACAGGCTGGAAGCCTATCCCACGAAAAATTCACTTGCTGATCTTGCTCAGGCTTTCCACGGCATACACCGGCTTGCCGAGTCGATCTTCTTG
>JANNDA010000325.1:0-3824 GCA_031387195.1 Planctomyces sp.
GGAGACCCGCGAGCCGCGTCCTGACTTGGAGTCGATCCTCAATCGGCTCGACAAGCTGGAGAAAGTCACGGCCAAGCCACGTGAGAATCCGGATCAGTGGACGGTGAAGTTCGGCGGGCATGTGCAGCTCGACTATGTCAACTGGGCTAACGCCGATTCGGCGATCACTGGCACTGCCGCCGCGCCAGGCACGAAGGATTATTTTGAGTTCCGACGGCTGCGACTCACCGCCGAGGGCAAGGGATACGACAACTTCGATTTTCGTTTGCAGATGACGCTCGAACCGGAGACGGTCGGCGAGAGCGGCGGGGCCGCGACATCGCCGGACGTGAAGGACGCCTATCTGTCGATGAACGACATTCCGTGGCTGGGGCGGTTTCGGATCGGCAACTTCTTCGTGCCGTTCAGCCTGGAGCAAGTGACCAACGACACGTTCAACGTCTTCATGGAACACTCGATCCCGTCGCAGGGAGTCTTCGCCGCAGATCGCGAAGTCGGCATCGCGTTCTACAACGCGACCGAAGACAAGAACATCACCTGGGCTTACGGCGCGTTCTTTGACAGCATCAGCGACACGCTCAAAGAACGGATCGACGACAACCAGGGATACCGGTTGAGCGGTCGAGCCACTTGGTTGCCGTACTACGATGAGGAGTCAAACGGTCGTTATCTCGTGCATCTCGGTGCGGGAGTGCTCTTCACCGACGATCAAGACAACAAGGTTCAATTTCGTGCTCGACCGCAGGTTCACGAAGGGCCTCGATTGATCGACAGCGGCAAACTCGACGCCGACAGCTACACGACCGGAAATGTCGAATGTGCGGTTGTGTGGGGACCAGTCACTGTGCAGAACGAGGCGTTTCTGTCTCGCGTCAACTTATCGGCGGGTGATCCCGCGACGGTCGGCGGAGCGTACTCGCATTTGAGCTATTTCTTAACCGGTGAGAATCGCATCTTTGAACGCTTCGGCCAGCACGGTGCTCAGTTTGGTCGCAACGTGCCGAAGTCCAACTTTCGCCTCGGCGGCACCGACTGCGGTTGGGGTGCTTGGGAAGCGAAAGCTCGTTGGTCGTATTTGAATCTCAACGATGTCAACCAGGGGGAGTACAACGACCTGACCGTCGGCATGAACTGGTACTTGTCCGATCGCACGCGAGTCCTGTTTGATTGGATTCACCCCGTCACGAGTTCGCAAACCACGTTCGGTGCGACCAAGTCCGATCTCTTGGCAATGCGGTTGGACTTCAACTGGTAACCTACACAAATCTCAAACAAGGAGTGCTGCCGCCGTGCTCAATCAAGAATATGCCTCATTGCCTGACCGTCGGAGGTTTCTCCTGCAACTAACTGCCGGAGCCATCGGTTTGATCGGTGTCGCGAGCCGAAGCGGCGTCGTGCTGGCTGCTGATGAAAGTCGTCTGCTCGTTCACTCGAAGGCCCCGATGAACGCCGAGCCGCCGTTGCCCGATCTGGTGAAGTCGTGGATCACGCCGGTCGAATCGTTCTTCATTCGCAGTCACGGCAACACGCCGGAACTCAAAGCCGACTCGTTCCGCCTGTCGGTTGAGGGTTTGGTCGAAAAGCCGCTGCCGCTGTCGCTGGCGGATCTCAAACAATTCGAGCAGCACTCGGTCACGGCCACGTTGACCTGTGCCGGCAATCGTCGCTCCGAACACAGCCGCATTAAGGCGGTCAAAGGGGTGCAATGGCGTGAGGGAGCGATCGGCAACGCGAACTGGAGCGGGGCTCGGCTATCGGACTTATTGAAGAAAGCCGGCGTGCGAGAATCGGCTAAGCACGTTTGGTTTGAAGGACTCGATTCCGTCGAGGACGGTGGCAAGGCGTTTGCTTTCGGCGGCTCGATCCCGTTGGAGAAAGCGCTGCTCGATCGCGACACCTCACCGGGCGCTCTGCTCGCCACGATGATGAATGACAAGCCGCTGACGGCCGATCATGGCTTTCCCGTTCGCGCGGTTGTGCCCGGCTACATCGGCGCTCGCAGCGTGAAATGGCTGAGCAAGATTGTCTTAGCCGATCGCCCCTCACCGAATCATTTTGTCGCCGACGTTTACAAGCTCGTCGATACCGGCGATCTGCTCGAAGTGGCCGAGAACGCGCCGATTTATCGGATGCCGCTGAACTCGGCGATCTGCACGCTGACGGCCAAGTCCGAACGGGTCGAAGTGACAGGTTATGTTTTGCCGCCGGGTGTGCCAGGCGTGTCGATCCGCAAAGTCGAAATCTCCGCCGACGAGGGCCAATCGTGGATTGAAGCCAAGCTGACCTCACCCGCCGCCGATTTCTGCTGGCAACTTTGGTCTGCTGACATTGCGATCAAATCCACCACGCGTGCGTTGATCGTGCGAGCCACCGATTCTCGCGGTGAAACACAGCCACAGATGCCTCGCTGGAATGCGAAAGGCTACCTCTTCAACGGCTGGCATCGCGTGCCGCTCAATCCGTAGCCATCACGCTCCGCGTGATGAGCCGGACGCTTCCCACAGTACGAATCGGCAATGGACTCCAACTGTTATGAAACGTTCGGCTCGTCACGCGGAGCGGTGACGGCTACGTAGGTATGGCGTTGCCGCACTAAAATTCGCCGACGACTTCACGGCCTTGCCGAGTGGTCAGCCCACGCTGAATCGCCACATCGAGCTTCTCGCTCAAGAAGCGGACTTGGCCATCAGTCATCAACGTGTGAGCGCCGCCGACATGCAGACTTGAGAATTGAAAGCGGCGTTCATTACAGGCTGAGACTGGCGGATTGATGCCCGACTTGCATGAGGGTGTTGCGCCAAAAGTCTGCCACCAGCGGAGCACGGCTCGCGCGTAACCCTGACTGCCACCACCACCACCACCACCGCCACCTCCGCCGCCAGCGACACCGCAAGCCCAACCTCCCATGTCAGACGCGATCTCGCTAACGGCGATTGTTTGTGATGTGCCGTCGCGAACATCGCGCAACGAGGTGCTCGACAACGGAAACAACAGGCCATCGTTCTGCCCCGGCTGAGTTCCCGCGTTCGCGGCGTAGTGGCTTTGACCAAATAGTCCACCGACCGGCTGTTGCTGATCGTGAGACGGGCACAAGTACGCCGGCAACGTGGTCACCACGACCGCAGCGTTGTTGGCGTGATTGTAAGCCACGTTGAAGTCGTACTTTTTCTGAAGCGGTGCCTGGTCGAGATACGACAGTTGCAGCGTCATCCACGTGTGAAGCTGATTCGTCGCCGACGGCGTGCTGGACGAACCGAGCAGCCCCATCGGAAACACTCGATGAGTTCCTTCGTAATTGTGCAGAGCCAGCCCGATCTGTTTGAGATTGTTGCGGCACTGCGATCGCCGCGCCGCCTCGCGAGCGTTCTGTACGGCAGGCAAAAACAAGGCAATCAGGATCGCGATGATCGCGATAACGACCAGCAATTCGATGAGCGTGAAACCTTTGCGAGACATGACGGGCTCCTGTTCCGACGGGGTGCGCGTTGTTCCCGTCTGCAAGACTGCCGCCGCTGGCAAAACATTGAAGCAGATTGTTCGCCCGTCAAACGGCGGCGGCTGAATCGCGAGCCACGAACCTGTTCGTTCGCCGACGCTCTCACCATTCAGCCGGAATGACCGGCTCATCGCACGCGTTCCAAGTGGTACGACCGTGCGATTAGTGCGGCAGTTTAGCCGCACATCGCATCTCCGCAATGCCTCACTTCAGCTTCAATGCCAACCATTCGACCGAGTTGCCAAGCAAGCTGTCCGAGCCGGCGAACGGGGCGGCGTCAGCCCCCTGGTTTTCAGTGAGGCGTGCAACCACCGGGGGGCTGACGCCG
>JANNDA010000348.1:0-3565 GCA_031387195.1 Planctomyces sp.
ACGGGCAAGAGTGCCCGTCCTACGAATTAATTCTTGAACAGCCTCGAATCGGGGAGCGAGATCATGCGTTGGTTGAGTTGTTGTTTGATCATTAAAGCGTTGATGATGATTGGCCAAGAAGCCTATGCCGCCGAACGGCCCAACATCGTCTTCATTCTGGCCGACGACCTGGGGGTGAATGATCTCCATTGTTACGGTCGCCAAGATCAGGCGACGCCTCGCTTGGATCGGTTGGCTGAGCAGGGAGTGCGGTTCACGTCGGCCTATTGTGCTCAGCCAATTTGCTCGCCGTCGCGAGCGGCAATCATCAGCGGACTGTCACCGGCTCGACTGCATCTCACAACATTCTTGCCCGGACGAGCGGACGCTCCGTCGCAGAAGCTGCTGCACCCGAAGATCAATCAGCAACTCGCGCTGGAGCACACGACGATCGCCGAACATCTCAAGGCGGCGGGTTATGCCACTGCCTGCATTGGCAAATGGCATCTCGGCGGAGCGGCCTTCGGGCCGAAGGAGCAAGGATTTGATGTCGTCCACGCTGGAAAGCCCAACACGACTCCGTCCGCCGACGAAGGAGGCAAAGGGGAATTCGATCTGACTGCTCACGCGATCGACTTCGTACGTGCGAACAAGGACCGTCCGTTCTTTCTTTACATGCCACACAACAATCCGCACATCCCGTTGGCCGCCAAGAGCGAGCTGATCGAGAAGCACAAAGCGAGTTTCAACCCGCTGTATGCCGCCGTCGTTGAAACGCTGGACGAGAGCGTCGGGCGATTGCTGGATGCGTTGGGCGAACTGAAGTTGTCGGACAAGACGCTGTTTGTTTTCACCTCTGACAACGGTGGCCTGCATGTGCCGGAGCTGCGTGAAAACGCGGCGACACACAACTCGCCGTTTCGCGCGGGGAAGGGATATCTCTACGAAGGAGGACTGCGAATCCCGTTGATCGTGCGTCTGCCGGGTGTTGTCCCGGCTGGAAAGATCATCGACACACCGGTCATCAACACCGATTGGTTGCCGACACTGCTCGAACTCTGCGGCGTTCCGTTTGATTCAAAGAACTCCGACGGCGTGAGCCTCGCGCCGCTGCTGCGCGGCGGTGAGTTTTCCGCGTCCACTCGCCCGCTGATGTGGCACTTCCCGCACTATACGAATCAAGGGGGCCGTCCCGCCGGCGCGATCCGCGTGGGCAATTGGAAGCTCATCGAACACTACGAAGGTGGTCGCGTCGAATTGTTTGATCTCGCGCATGACCTCAGCGAGGCACACGATTTAGCGGCAAAGGAACCGAACCGTGTCGCTGACCTGAAGGAACAGCTCGCTGCGTGGAGAACTTTGGTGAATGCTCAAATGAATTTACCGAATCCCAAATTCGATCCCGCTTGGTTCAAGCGGCTGTACTCGGACATCGACACCTCGTCGTTGAAGCCCGACAAGACCGCCGCCGCGATGCGTTCAAAGCTCACCGGCTGGCGGGCGGACATCGATGCGGTCGTCGCGAAACCGAAGCCCTGAAGTTCGTGTGATCGAACTGTCGCCGCATCCGTTTTTGTTGGTACGCTGTTCCTCTCCGGGTCGGTGCCTGGCCGGGATTATTCATGGGTCGGGGGAATCCGACGCAGTGTGTTACGAAATTAGCACGACGCGCAAGCGAGTGATCTCAGTGCGTACCACTCGCTTGCGCGTCGTGCTAATTGCCGCCCATGAATAATCCCGGCTGGCCCCTCGCTTGGTAATACTTATCAGCGGGCGACAGCAACTCCTGCATCCCAAAGGTCTGCCATGACGACGGTCGTTTCGCCAACTCGAAGCAAACGTGTCACTGCGAAGCAGGTGGCTCGCGCACGGCTGCGAGTCGTGTGGCAGGAGTTGCAGACCGTGACCGGAACGACGCTGACGTCAAAGACACTTCACGATTTGCGGATCGCCTGCCGCCGCGCCGAGGCGGCGTTACGGCTGAGTGGCGATGTCGCACATCGGCACTCGTGCCAGTGGCTGCGAAAGCGGTTGAGCCATCTGCGTCGCGGATGCAACGAGGCTCGCGATGACGATGTGTTGCTCAAGTGGATCAAGCAGCAACCCGATTCCGACAGCAGTCGCCCGTTACAGCGTGAGGTTGCTCGGCATCGTCGTGAGCTGCTGCCCTCAATCGTCAAGCAGGCTCTGGCGTTAACTCGCGGCAAACGCTTCGAGCAACATACTCAGAAGGTGTGGAAGTCTCTCGGTAACGCCGAACAGGCCCAACAAACTCCGGCGGCGTTGGGCAAGCGTCTGTTCGCCGAACTGCAACAATTCGTGCAAGCGTTGGTGACGCAATCGCGCGATGCTGCGTCGTTGCACCGCATGCGGATCAAAGCCAAACGCTTGAGATACTCTGTCGAAGTGGTGACCGAAATCTGGCCTGATGTGGATGTGACCGAACTGCAAGAGCTGCTCACCGCGCTGCAAGAACGGCTCGGCCGATTACACGACGACTTCGTGCGTGAGCAGCGGCTGAAGGAACTTCTGGAGCGTTTGCCGCGACATTCTCGCCCGGCGCTTCCGCTCAATTCGGAACGCAACCAAAAGCGGCGTGAGCAAGCCGCGCGGAAGTGGTGGCAGACTTGTCCAGTCGAACGGATCTTGGCCGACGCCACCGCCGAATTCGTCACGCTGATTCGGAAATGATTCAGCGAGAAGTCGCGGCTATACTCTCCGCCAGCCAATGATTTGTTTGTTTTCGAGGGGCAGCGTTATGCGAGTTCATAATTGGAACCGAGTCGATGATGGGATTTTTCACGACTTTCATCATGCGTGGATTGAAGAGATCAAGCGCGCCCTGAATGGCGGGCTCTTGCCACCGTGGCTGTACGCGCTCGCAGAGCAACATGCCTCCGAATTCGGTCCCGATGTTCTGGCATTAGAGGCACCGAATGCGACGGGTGGGAAGGGGTATGACGACGGTGGTGGCACGGGGCTACTGGTCGCTCCTCCGAAGGTGAAAATGACGGCTCAAGGGTCCGTCGCGTTTTATACGCGCAAGCAAAAGTCAGTCGTCGTGCATCATGCGAGTGACGACCGAATTGTGGCCATCATCGAAGTCGCCTCGTCCGGCAATAAGTCGAGCCAAAAGCGATTGGAGTCGTTTGTTCGTAAAACATGCACATTGCTGCAACAGGAAATTCATTTGCTGATTCTCGACCTGCATCGTCCGACACGCTTCGCGCCCGAAGGGATTCACGGAGCGATCTGGGGTGACATGCAAGCTGGCGATTACCGCCAGCCGACCGACAAACCGCTGACGCTCGTCTCTTATGAAGCAGACAAACTTCTGGGCGTGACCGCGTACATTGAACCGATCGCCGTCGGCGATCCGCTTCCAGAAATGCCTCTGTATGTCAGCCTTGATGGCTATGTGTCGGTCCCGCTGCAAGAGACTTACGACCGAGCGTTTGCGGCGCTCCCTCGACGCTGGGCCGATGTGCTTGAACCGTAAGAGTCAGTTCAATTTTGCTGACACTCACGGATTCCAGGTGCAACTCGCCCCCACCGACCCTGCGTCGGTGGAGCGCTGACTGAAAGC
>JANNDA010000379.1:0-5015 GCA_031387195.1 Planctomyces sp.
GCCGACCACTTGGATCACTTCGCAACCGAACTCGACGATTCGATCTACCGATTGCAACGCGCTGCCGCCGGTGGTGACGACATCGTCGATGATGACCACTTTCATGCCAGCGGTGACCGGGCCTTCGATAAATCGCTGAGTCCCGTGTCCTTTCGGTTCTTTGCGAACCAGGAACCCACAGAGGTTTCGTTCGCGAGCGGCAGCGACCGTCAGCACGCCGCCGATGATCGGGTCGGCTCCGATCGACATCCCGCCGATCGCGTCGAACGAGACATCGGCGAGCAGATCGAGCAGTCCTTCGCTGACCAGTCGCAGTCCTTCTGAGTGCAGCGTGATTTGTTTGCCGTCGAGGTAGTAAGTCGATTTCTTCCCAGAGGCGAGCGTGAAGTCCCCGAACTTGAGGGCACGTTGATGAAACAGGTCAATCAGTTTTTGGCGGTCGTACATTGAGGATCCTTCTGCTTTTAACGTAGCACAGGCGGCTCGCCTGTGTGTTCTGCCGCAATGAAATCACAGGCGAGCCGCCTGTGCTACGGGTTAAGTGTCTTGAGTGCTTCGACAAACTCCGGTCGTTGGCGAATGGGATCGAGAGCCGAGTCGGTTCGCAAGTTCTCCACGAAGATTGTCTGATTTTTCGGACCCGCCAGTTTGTGAGCGGCGATCAATAACTTCACGGTTTCGGCAGTGTATTTCGTTGTCAGCTCATCGCGTTCTGCCACCGACCGCTTTGAATCGTCACGGACTTTGGCCGCCGCTTGTGCGTAGATCGTGGCGGGATTGAACAGCAACGGCCACGCGCGCGGGCCAAGCTGAGCAGCCGCTCGTTGCGTGAATGGCTCGCTCTTTTCCAATTGAGCAACGGCACTGGCGTGATCGCCCAGCATCACGAGCGCGTTCGCGAGCCCGTGGTACGCATCGGGGTCTTGGGGGTTCTGCTGAATGGCCTCGGCGAAATCTTCTTTGGCCAGATTGGTCGCTTTCAACAAATAGGCCCAGCCGCGCCGGGTCAGCATGTTTGGCGAAGGTTCGTACTGCAACGACATCGTGTAATCGTTGATCGCCTCGCGATATCGGTTGAGCGATGCGTTGGCCAAGCCACGGGCTCGATACACATCGCCAACGGGCCCAACCTTTTCCAGGAACGCGGTGAAGTCGCGAACGGCGTCCGCGTGTCGTCCCATCGCCAGCAGCGTTTCGGCCCGAAGTCGTAGGGCAATTTCATCACTGGCGTCATCCACCAGAGATTTGTCGTAAGCGGTCAACGCCGGAGCGAGACGATTCGCTCGCTGATGAATGCGACCGATTTCGCGGAGACAGCGGGCTCGACGACGCGGGCTTGGTTCCAGTTTCGCGGCCCGATCGAAATCAGCCAACGCCGCAGGTTCGGCATTGAGGGCGATTTGAATGCGACCTCGGAAGAAATAGATCGTCGCTTGTTGCGGTGAGATTTCCGCCGCCTTAGTCAGCGCCACCAAAGCCTTCTCGTATTCGGCAGACGCTCGGAGATTCGCACCGGCATCGTTCGCTGCGGCCAGCTCGGCACCCTGTTGCAAACCGACCTCCGCCAAGTTGATGTACGGCGCGGCTTGATCGGGTTTGAGTTCCGCGGCCCGCTCGAAATCGGCTCGCGCGGCGGCAAACTTTTTCTGCATCAGGAAGACGGCACCGCGATTGAGTGAGACATGATACGACTGCGGATCGAGTTCCAGCGCCTTGTCGAAATCGCGGTGAGCGTTGTCGAACTGCTTCAGGTCGCCGAAGACGAGGCCACGCACAATGTAGGGCCAGATGAGTTCTGGACGACGCGAAATACTGGCGGTGTATCCGGCCGACGCGGCTGCCGGACGACCGGCCTGATAGTGACACAAGCCGATCATGTTCAACGACCAGAAGTCATCCGGATCGACTCGCAAGGCATTCTGAAAATGCGACAACGCCTCGTCGTACTTCCGCAGCAGACGCGAGCGTTCGCCGAGCAAGAAATGATCGAGTCGCGATTGCGGCTCGACCGTTTCACCCTTTGCGAAAGCGGCCTTTGCGGCATCACGCTGACCGAGGATGTCGTGCAACTCCGCTCGCAAGAACAACGCTGGCTGTGAGACGAGGCCGAGTCGTTCCGCACGATCGACGTACTGCAAGCTCCGCTCGGCAGCCGCACGGACTTCGTCCGCGTTGTCTTTCATGGCCAGATTGATTTCCGCATGTGCGATCGTGATCAGCAACTCGACGGCACCGGTTCGCCATTTCTTCGTGGCCTCCTCGCCGAGAAAAACCAAAAGAAAGTCCGTTTTGTCTGGGTGCTCGTCGTCGATCTCGAACAGTTTCAGCGCCGCCAGCCCGTGCTTCTTGGCCTCACGCAAATCGTCGATCGAATCCTCGCCCGAAAGGTTGCCGCCGAAGACGCGCGTTTGTTCGACCGCCGTCACAAACTTCGCCAACTGAGCCTGTGCCTCCGCAACCGCCGACTGCTGAGCCAATGCACGGTTGACGGTCGCGAGCTGCGACTTCGCTTGCTGCCGCAGTTCAACCAGCGCGGCTTCCGGAGTCAGCACGGTGACCACTTCGGTCAGCAAGACTTTCGCCTGTTGAAAGTCTTGTTTGTCGTCGATCGACTGCCGTGCTTCGGCGAGGCGCTGTTCCGCTTTCAAGCGGACGACGGCGACTCGTTCGTGTTCTGCCGCTTGCTGCAAGCGTGCGACGTCAGCGATCAGATTTTGAATGTCACCACGCACGGATGCGAGTTTCGATTCTGCTTGGACTTGGCCCAGCGCCTCGGTCAACAGTGAATTCGCTTTCGTGAAGTCGGACGATTCGCTGGCAGCGCGAGCTTCGGCTGTCTTTGAGGCCGCAGCACTGCGGAGCCCGTCGATGCGGCGGCCTTCGATCCACGACCAGCCGGTCAAACTGAGGAGCAACATCACTGCCGCCGCACTGGAACTGAAGACCAGAGTCCGGTGTCGCTTGATCCAACGCCACGCGCGATCGGTCCACGGCTCGGCGTAGACCGAAACCGGCTCGTCGGCGAGAAACGCTTCGACATCAGCGGCAAGGTCGAGCGCCTTGGGATACCGATCGGTCTTCGCTTTGGACAACGCCTTCAGGCAGATCGCTTCGAGCGGTTGGGAAATTGTGGCATCGATCGAACGCGGCGGTTTCACTCGGCCTTCGATCACCGCCTTCATTACGTCTTTGATCTTGCCGCGACCGACCGGCTGCAGGTTCGTCAGGATTTTGTAGAGGATGCCTCCGAGCGAATAGATGTCGCTTCGCGCGTCCAATTCATCGATCAAACCTTGCGCTTGTTCCGGCGGCATGTACGCGGGAGTTCCCATGACTTGGCCCGTCATCGTCTGGCTACCGGCACTGCGAGCGTCGGCAGACACCTGCCGTTGCGCGGTCCCGGCCACCGTCGAGGCGTTTTGCGTCTTATTGCCGCCGGGCTGAGTTGCACTCGTCTTGTTCGCCGCTTGAGACTTCCCGTCGAGCGAGCCGGGGTGATTCATCTTCTGGACTGAGTCTGTCACACCGTCCCCGGTGACAGCCGACTCAACCATCGTTTCTCCCGCATGGTGTTCAGGCCCCGGTGCGATCACGGTTGCGCGATCGCACGTGGCATCACTGGCGAGGATGTCATCGTCCGGCGCGTTCACGTCCGAGCGATCTGACGAAATCATTTGCTCGCCGATCACGTCAACCAACTTAGCCAAGCCCCAGTCGAGCACCAACGTTTCACCGAACTCACCGATCATGATGTTGAGCGGCTTGAGGTCACGGTGCAGCACCCCTTTTTCGTGGGCAAAGCCGACCGCCTGACACACTGAAACGAACTGCCGCAGCAATCGCGTGAACGCCAGATTGCGTTCCGAGCTGTTCCTTGGCAGCGCGTGCATCGTCTCGATCGCCTTTTCGAGGTTGCTGCCACGGACCAGTTTCATGGAATAGAACGGGGCACCGTTTTCCTGATAACCGAGGTCGTAGATCGGCACGATCCCCGGATGTTCGAGCTGTCCGGTGATCTGCGCCTCTTCCATGAACCGCTCGACGACGGCGCGATTTCGCAACGCCTTCGGAAGCAATTCTTTGAAAGCCACCTCGCGGCGAATCGCTTTGTCTTCCGCCTTCCAGATATTTCCCAGACCGCCATGCGCGAAGTTATCGAGCAATTGATACCGCTCGGCCCCGCTCGACATGCCGTCTCGTTTGCTCTGCGGGATCTTGCCTCCCCCGACTCTCGTGGACTCATCGAACTCCTGTTTTCCCAACTCGGATCGCACCGGCACACCACCGGATCGTGCCTCGACGGTCTCTCGATTTTGCAGCGATTGCACTGCCAGTGCGTCTTGAACCATCGTGGCCATAATCGACCGATCCGCGTGGCCCGCGTCTCGTGTTTCAAGATGTCGCAGGTCTTGTTGCACGAGCGTCGCCGCCTGATCGTCGATCGACTCTTGAGCGTTGTTCGCCCCAGACGGCTCGATGATTCCTCGCGAATGAATCTGCTGTGCCGACTCGCCGGAAAGATCTTGCACAATCGTGGCCTGCGCCGAACTCTCGTTTGACGGAACAGCGACCAACGTGGCGTCCGCTGGCGGAACGTCTTCTTGAAGCGTGGCTCCAGCATTTGCGGTCGGTTGCATCAATTTGGTTTCGTCGGTCAGTGAGACGATCAGCCGATGAGGATCGGGCGACGGAGGCGAACTGGAACGCGTCATGGCAGCTCCTTCGGCAAAAGCGGTCCTGCGGAGAGCTCGGTCACACAAAACTCAACTACCGAGAAATCCAGCGGTCGGCATTGTATTGAGCTTGCCGCATCGAGCGAGGGGGGACGCGAACTTGGTCTGGCGACGGGTGTGCCCACAAATTCTGGAGTCTTAAAATATACTGACACTCACGAATTCCTGGTGCATTGGTCTCCGCCCCGACGGGCAACGCCGTGAAGGATTTTATCAGGTAGATTCAACAGTATGGCGGGGTGACATTTTCGATGGGAACACACAACCCCAACGGGGTTTTAC
>JANNDA010000400.1:0-2648 GCA_031387195.1 Planctomyces sp.
GCTCAAGCGAGCCACCGTGAGTGGTGAGCGTCCGCAAGCCGTCACCTACGTCATCTCGATGCAGGAAGAGATGGAGAAGGCGGCGCCCAAAAAGGATGACAAGGAGTCCGACAAGAGTAAGAACAAAAGAAAGCCGCGAAATCAGCAGCAGCTATTTCATCGAGACACAGGCGAGAGCATTCCGTTTGCCGCTGGAAAGACGATGCCTCGGACCGACGCTGCTGTTGGGCAAACGCCCGCCGTTTCTCCGGTTGTGCTGGTTCTTCCCCGATCCAACGAGCTGAAGCTGGACCTCGATCGCTTTCTTCCCGACGAAGGGATCATGCGCGTTCGCATTCGAGCTGGTCGCTCGACAATGAACCCTGACGAGTACGCCAGCCTGCGTCTGATTTTCAGTGCTCACACCAGCAACAACGCCAACTTCTCGCAGGTCATCAGTGAGCGTGACATCCCGGTGACGGCAACTGCCGACGATCCGCAGTTCATCCACTTCGACATCCCGCTGAGCGACATCCCGCGCAACCCGTTCCGGAAGCTCACCACAACGTTCCCTCGACGGGACGAGTTCCTGCACATTCACAATGTCTCGAATGCCCCCGGCGGAGAAGACGTTCTCCAGGTTCTGATCGACTACATCGAAATCAGCGCTCCGTTCTACGAGCAGTGGCCGCCGAAAACTCACACGGACATCTTCATTGCAAGCGACAACAAGGGGGACGAGCAGATCTATGGCCGCGAGGTGCTGAATCGATTCCTGAGACGTGTCTGGCGTCGCCCCGTCACCTCTCAGGAAATCGAACAGTTCATGGCCCTGTTTGCCAAATACCGGCCGGGATTCTCGACCTTTGAAGAAGCGATGGTCGAAGTGCTGGCGACTGCACTCGCCACTCCCGAATTCCTCTACCTGACTCAGCGAGTGACGACCGACGAGACATTCGCTGGCGAAAGTCGCCGGACTCGTGAGAGTTCTGACCGAAGTCTCACGACTTCGGCTACGACACCTATCAGCGAGTTTGAGTTGGCCAGCCGCCTCTCCGTGTTTCTGTGGTCCAGCATTCCTGATGACGAACTCTTGAAACTCGCGGAGCAGAAGAAGCTCCGAGAGCCAGACATCCTGGCCGCTCAAGTCAAACGCATGTTGGCCGACCCGCGCTCAAGACGATTCTCTCAGAACTTCGTTGAGCAATGGCTGGGGTTGGACAGGATGAGCAGTGTCACTCATGTCACTGACAACTCACTGAGGGAAGCGATGCTTGAAGAACCCATCGCCTACTTTGACGAAGTCCTGAAGCACAACCACAGCCTCATGGATTTCATCCACTCCGACTACGCGATCGTCAACGAGCGACTCGCAGCACACTATCGGCTTCCCAAGATTTACGGCCCTCATTTCCGCAAAGTGCCAATCGCCCCTCAAACGAATCGTGGCGGCCTTTTGACAAGCGCTGCGGTCATGACGATGAACTCCGACGGCAAGGATTCGCATCCGCTCAAGCGTGGCGTCTGGATGCTGAAACGCATCCTTGACGATCCTCCGCCACCACCACCGCTGAATGTCCCGGAAGTCGATCTGACGGACCCAGAGATTCTGAAAATGACTCTGAAAGAGCGGATCGCCAATCACCGGAACAAACCGGCCTGCATCTCGTGTCACTCCAGGATCGACCCCTGGGGAATCGCGTTTGAGAACTACGATGCCCTCGGAGCATTCCGAACTCAGATTAATAACCAGCCTGTCGATGCGACTTCGGAACTCTTCAATCGGCAGACGCTGGCTGGGATCGATGGACTCAAGCGATATTTGCTGACGGATCGACAAGATCAATTTGCCCGAGCGATGGTGCATAAGCTGACGGCCTACGCTCTCGGCAGACCACTGACTTTTGGTGACCGTGCTGACATCGACAGCTTGACCTCACAGTTCAGAAGACGGAATGATGGCCTGGGCGACCTGATCCACCTGATCATCAGCAGTAACCTCTTCAACTCCAAGTAAGAGTCGGGAACTGACAATGAACGACAAATCCATGTTGCTGAGTCGGAGAATGTTTCTCCGCGGTACCGGTGTGGCTCTAGCGTTGCCGTGGCTTGAAACGTTTGCTGCGGGCGGCCTAAACAAGGACGAGACTCCGAAACGGTTTGTCAGTGTCTACCACCCTGATGGTGTTGGTTTGCCGCTCAAGTCAGATCCGGCGTGGGAGGATTGGAGCTGGTTCCCTCGGGGCGGCGAAACGGACTTCGAATTGACCAAAGTGCTTGATGTGCTTGAGCCGCTGCGGAGTGACATCACGATTTACTCAGGGCTGTCACATCCGGCCGCAAGACGGGTTCACGGCCATTCCAATGCCGATCAGTATTTGACGGGCGCGCCAATCGGTGGTGAGGGCCCGTATCAGAATTCGATCTCGCTGGATCAGGTGTATGCGGAGCACGCCGGCGACTTCACTCGACACTCTTCGCTGGTGATGTCGACCAATGGCGGCGTTGGTGGCCCGCGTGGTGCTCAGACTCAGTCCTTCAATCGTGAAGGACGTCCGATCCCGGCGATGAATAGGCCCAAAGAAATCTTCGACATGCTGTTTGTGACGAGCAGCAAAGACGCAGCCGCGCGACTGGCGAGAAGCAAGAGTGCCCTCGATCTCCTGATT
>JANNDA010000427.1:0-4830 GCA_031387195.1 Planctomyces sp.
AGCACGAGCCGCGACTTCCTCAAAGTCGCGGCTCGTCGCATTTTGTCGTTGACGAAATTGGACTTCCCCCCGTTTTGCGGGCGTGTAGATAAGCGCGTAGAGTGCAAGACGAGGAGCGAGAGCAATGCGTGAGCGACGGAAGTTTACCCGAGAGTTCAAAGTGGAGGCCGTTCGGTTGTCGAGGCAACCTGGGCGGAGTGTTGGCGAGGTGGCGAAGAGCCTCGACGTCGGCGAAGGCTTGCTGCGGAGGTGGCGGGACGAATTCGCGTCGGAAGGGGACTCGGCGTTTGCCGGTTCTGGGAAGCAAACCGGTCTGGAGGAAGAGAATCGCAAGCTGCGGGCCGAGGTTGAGCGGCTGCGGATGGAGCGTGAGATCTTAAAAAAAGCGACGGTCTTCTTCGCGAAGGAGCACCGATGAGATACGCCTTCATTGAGGATCATCGGGCGACCTGGCCGATTGCGATTCAATGCCGCGTGTTGGCGGTGTCTCGCAGCGGGTACTACGAGTGGCGTCGTCGGCCGGTGAGCGAACGGGCGAAGCGTCGCGAGTCGTTGACGGCACAAATTCGAGAGTTCCACGTCGGCCATCACGCGAGTTATGGCTCGCCGCGTGTGTTTCAGGAACTGCGAGCTCGTGGCGACAAAGTCAACGAGAAGACCGTGGCGAAGGTGATGCGTGAGGCCGGCATCCAGGCCAAATCGCAGCGTAAGTTTCGTGTGACGACGACCGATTCCAATCACACTCAACCGGTGGCCGAGAACACTTTGAATCGGGAATTCACGGCGGAAAAGCGGAATCAGAAGTGGGTGGCGGACATCACCTACATCGCGACTCTGGAGGGCTGGTTGTACTTGGCGGCGGTCATCGACCTGTTCACACGCAAAGTGGTGGGCTGGTCGATGTCGGAGCGAATCGACAGCCGGTTGGTGGTCGATGCGTTGGAGATGGCGGTGTCCCGACAACTTCCCGATGCCGGTTTGATCGCGCACTCGGATCGAGGCGTGCAGTACGCCAGCGAGCACTATCAACGCACGCTGACGACTCACGGCATCGAATGCAGCATGAGCCGCCGCGGTGACTGCTGGGACAACGCACCGGCCGAGAGCTTCTTCGCGACCTTGAAGAAGGAGTTGGTGCATCACGAAGTTTATGAAACTCGAACGGAGGCTCGTGCGAGCCTGTTCGAGTACATCGAAGTGTTTGACAACCGCCAACGCCTGCACTCGTCGTTGGGCGACGTCTCACCGACCGACTTCGAGGCGGCCGCCGCCAATCCCCCAGGCCTGCGGCCTGATTCTCAGGAACCTGTCCCGTGTCAAACCATCAGTTCCACTCTTAACCCAGCGCTCGCAATCCTTGGGCAGGTCCAACCTTCGAGCCGGAGTCGAGAACCTACCCGTTTTGGTACTTCAACAACAAAGGAGTTCTTGGCGGAGAATGGGGCAGTACATGGAACGAGGCCACCAAGACGCTCACTGGAAAGGCGACCGACACACCGCCCGGTTGGACCAGTGGTGGGACCAATCATTTTCCAGACAAGAACTCCAATCACGCAGCATTCTGGATGAAAGACGATTCGGGAAAAATGTTGTTCGATGTGGAGGCCAAGAAGACACGCCAACCCGATGACGCTGGCAAAGACATGGTTTCCGCATGGTCCAAGCTAGACACCGCTGAGCCGCCGCTGCCAACTGAATTGAAAATCTTGGAGCGGATGATTGGCAATTGGGATGCGACCTCGGTTTCTAAACCCGCTGAATGGACGCCTCAAAAAGTGCGCACGACGAGCAAGGTGACAAGAAAGTGGATTCTCGACGGCTATTTCGTTCAAGACACCGCCGAGATTTCAGACGGCACACAGAGCATTGCCCTGACTTCTTACGATCCGCAAATGAAGGCGTATCGAGCTTGGTGGTTCAACTCAGAAGGCAATAAAAGCACACCGACCGGCCAGTGGGATAGCGGCTCAAAGACGATCTCGTATCAATCCGATCTGGGCAACGGCATCACGGTTCGGAATTCGGTGCGATTCATCGACATGGAAAACGAAGAGTGGAACGTGGTCATCAAAGACGGTGACGGAAAGCTGTACTTGGACCTCAACATCAAATCGAAACGACGGAAGGAATGAACTCGTTGGGAGAAGTCGGTTTGACCAACCAAAGCCTCTGCGAGTCTTGCCGACATCTTCGTGAGATCGTCACGGGTACGCGCGGCCGATGTCCGCGCCTCGCGACTGCGCACCAATGACCCGGCATTAGAACAGGAGGTGTCAGTATGACGCTCCACCTACATCATTTGACGGGCTGCTCACCGGCTCCACTGGCGAACTATCTCAAAGCATTGGGCATTCTGCGGCTGGTTGGAGAACAAGCCGATGGAAACGCGCGCGGCTGGTGGCAGGACGAGCATTTTTGCCTGCTCACGACACTCTCAAGAGCCGAGTTGGAATCGTTCTTTCTGGAGAAGTACGAGCCGACGCCATTGCTCTCGCCGTGGAACAAGGGCTGTGGTTTCTTCAAAGCCGGAGATCCGGGTCTCGCGCCATTGGAAACTTCAAAGGCATCTCGCTTCGCACGGTTTCGCGGGGGCGTGGTTGAAGCTCGCAAGTTGTTGGATCGGGTCGCCAATGCCGACGCGGTTATCCGAACGATCAAGGCTCGGACCAAAACCAACAAGTCATTTCAGACCGAACCCCAGCGTGCCTTGCTGGCCGACAGCGCGACGTTTCGAGGCTTCATCGACCAACTGAATACAACGGCGGACAAACCAGACATCTCCGCTGACGAGCGAGCAGTCATTCATGCTGAGATTCGCGAGATCGAGGCATTGGTGGTCGCAACCGCGAAGCCACCGACGAAGAGCGAAGCCGATCAGCTCAAGGTCAGCGGCGGCTACAAGCGTGTTTTGGCGGCGGCAGAGCGGCGTTTCAAAACGCTGAAGGCAACGTTGATTCCTGGCTGCCGTCGCGTTTGGAGAGGTTCTCACGCCGAATGGCTTTCAGCCGCTGTCGTGCTTGATGAAGACGGGAATCCTCAATGGCCATCGTTGCTGGGCACGGGCGGAAACGATGGAAATCTCGATTTCACGAACAACGCCATGCAGCGAATCGGCGAACTGTTCGACGTGAAATCCGCAGAGGGTCATCCTTGCCCAGAAACTTCGGCGTTGTTGTCGAACTCGTTGTGGTCGGACGCCGCCAACAATTTGACGGCAACCGCCATCGGTCAGTTTCAACCCGGAGCTGCTGGTGGTGCCAATAGCACGACGGGACCGGCTGGCGACAGCCTCGTCAACGCTTGGGACTTCTTGTTGATGATGGAAGGGAGCATTGTCTTCAGTGCTTTATCCACTCGCCGTCTTGATCCCAATGCCATTAGTCGAGCCAGTGCTCCGTTTGCCGTTCGGGCTCATGCCGCAGGTCACGCTTCGCCCGGAAGCGAGAAGGCACAACGGGGCGAACAATGGATGCCGCTCTGGTCACGACCAGCCACGCTGCGAGATGTCGCGGGACTGTTTGGGGAAGCACGCATCCAACTTGGTCGACAAACTGCGAATCGTCCGGTCGATGTGGTGCGAGCCATCAGTCGTCTGGGCGTCGCACGCGGCATCAACGCTTTCACGAGATACGGCTACCTGGAGCGAAACGGTCAGTCGACGTTGGCCGTTCCGTTGGGCCGAATCAATGTTCGTCAGCATCCGCAAGCCTTCTTGATCGACGATCTCGCGCCTTGGATGGATCGGCTGCAACGCCGAGCACGCGACAAGAATGCGACCGCGCGACTCATTCAGGCCGAGCGTCGATTGACGGATGCGGTACTGGCCGCGCTCACTCACGATTCGACCCCCGATCGCTGGCAAGCGATCCTGATTGCCGCGGTCGATGTCGAGTCGCTTCAAGCCACTGGAACGGCCATCGAAGCCGGGCCTATTCCGCCGCTGCGGGTTGAGTGGATTCGTGCCATTGACGACCACTCCGAAGAGGTGCGACTGGCCATTGCGTTGGGAAGTGCTGCCGCCGGGGCTTCACGTGAAGGACATCCGATTGATCCCGTTCGCCATCACTGGCTACCGCTTGAACCGGGTGCGCGACGTTTCAAGGTTTCCGACAAACGATTGTTGCGCGATTCGCGTGTCGTCGTTTCGGGACGTGATCCACTCGCTGACTGTGCGGCGATTGTGGAACGTCGCCTCATCGAAGCGGGCATGAAAGGACAACGTCGGTTGCCGCTCGTCGCCGCGCGAGGCTGTGGGGCGCGATTCGGCGATTTGGCCGCTTTCCTGTCCGGTTCACTCGATGTCGGCAAGATCTTCGATCTGGCTCGCGCCTTCATGGCGATTCAGTGGAACCGCTTGTTGCCGGAGCATCGGCCCGCGCCAGCATCATCAACCGATCAGCCGGACGAGGCGTGGCTCACGCTGCGATTGGCTTGCCTGCCGTGGCCGCTGGAGGACGGCAGGAACATCCCGTCCGAGCCGGGCATCGTCCGGCGACTGATTGCTGAAGATACTGCCAGCGCCACGGACATTGCTTTGAAACGACTTCGCGCGGTCGGCATTCGCACACCGTTGCAAGCCGCGACGGCTGACCCGCTCACTGCGCAGCTCTGGGCTGCGGCACTCGTGTTCCCCATTGACCGCAGCAGTGCTCAAAGCGCTGCCGCTCTTCTTGATCCGTCTTTGAAAGGACCGTAATCGTTCACGAGCCCGGCAGCAGTGACGGAATCGGCTGTTGTTTGAAATGAGCTTGAACGGCGGTGACGAGGTAGTCGTAGATCGAACGGTTTTGGAGGCGGCAGGTTTCCGAGACGGTGAGGATGCGTTCGAGG